>CAZBJS010000097.1:0-1555 GCA_964492295.1 uncultured Gammaproteobacteria bacterium | reverse complement strand
AGTTAAAATTTTTGGCAATAGCTGCAATTGTGATTTTTGCTTTGGTATTTTTTTACTTCTATCCTATTTCCTCAGGGTATCCGATCGATCCTCAATCAATTGATAAATACATGTGGCTCAAAACCTGGAGGTAGTGGTCAATAGTCGATTAGTGGACGGCGGTGCGGGGAGTACCTTTGTGATTAATCAGTTGATCAAGGATATGGAAGCGGCGTTCTTTTTCGCCATAGGGAACGTCATCGGTAAATGCGCGAGTTGCGGCAGTATTGGGACGAGCGGAGTATTTGGCGACGTAGGCGTAGGCAAAGTTTGCTTGGCGGGCGAGCCTAGTTGTATTTTCAAATTGTTCTTTTGTCTCACTAGGAAAACCAACAATGACATCTGTTGATATCTGAGCTTGAGGGATTTTTTCTCTGATTCGATTGAGAAGACCAAGATACTCTTCACGAGTATACCAACGGTTCATTTTCTTCAAAATCTCATTGTCTCCAGACTGAACCGCTAAATGAAGGTTTCTGTCGATTTTCGGATTTTTGGCAATTACCTCAATTAGCTCATCTGAAAAATCCCAGGGGTTTGAAGATATAAATTTGACAGTTTGGATTCTTCCGATTTTGCAAACTTCCTCTAAAAGATAAGGAAACAAGGTAGGAATCCTAAATCTTCCTAAGTGCTTAACTATGACCGGCTTGACTGTCCGCCCACTGGGAAGTTTGTATCCGACTTTTGAGTTTTTGACCAGGTCTGCACCGTAGGAATTCACATTTTGTCCAAGAAGAGTTACTTGGCGGCAACCTTGCTGAGCCAGTTCTTTAATTTCATTGACGATATCCTCAAATGGCCTTGAAACTTCCCTGCCTCGGGTAAAAGGAACAACGCAAAACGTACAGAAGTTGTTGCAGCCGTTGGAAATTGGAACCCAAGAGTGATTTACATCGTTTCTTATGGCGGGATAATCAAAACCGACTTCCTCAAGTGGCAAAAATTCATCGACTTGGGGCATCCGATTTCGCAGTGCCGCCAGATACTTGCCGCTTTCATCACGGACAGCCATACCGACCATGCAGCCGGTAATGACAATTTTTGGCCTGCCTGCCGGCAGGCAGGCTTTTTTAGAATTTCGGGTGATATTTTTGACAAGACCAGTCACTCTGTCTTCTGCTGACTGACGAACCATACAAGTGTTGATAACGACCTCGCTCGCGGATTTGATCGTCTTGGCGGGTTTGTAGCCGCGAGCCAAATAGTAGCCGGTAATCCGCTGGCTGTCAGCAACATTTTGCTGACAGCCAAAGGTTTTGATGAAAAACGTCTGAGACATCAATTCGATATTTTATCACATTTTATAAGAGGTCCGACCTCTAAAAGTACACATCAGAGGTCGGACCTCAATAAATTTAGGAAAAGATTTTGGGTAGGAAAATAATTAGACCAATAATAACTGCTGCAATTGATAGTATCAAAACTCCCCCTGCTGCGCAATGCTTGGCAAGTCTGGCACCGGGATGGTGTTCGGGATGCAGAACGTCGCAAGCCTCTTCAATGCCAGTATTGA
>CAZBJS010000096.1:0-1557 GCA_964492295.1 uncultured Gammaproteobacteria bacterium | reverse complement strand
CAGTTTGACCAGCTCGTGACCTACTAGATCTCGACTCAAACCGACCGGCACTTTTCGGGGCAGTTCTTAAGGGCTACTCTTTCTATATAAAGACGGACTTCCTCTTTATTCTTTTCATCAAATAAGCGTTCAGGCCTCCAGGCTTCGGATTCCATGTCAAGATAGCGATATTGCTGGAACGGGGGTATTTTGACTTCTTTTTGGGCTTTAACCCAAGTTGTTTGTGTCCAGAAAATCCAGCAGCGTACCCTTTTGCACTCCTGCCAAGAAATCGTGGCATAAACATCAACCCCCTTTATTTGCGTACCGAGCTTCTTAAGTTCTTCAACAATTTTTTTAGCTTTTTTAACAACTTCCCCGGTTACCTTTTTGCCGAAGGGTGAAAGGCCGGCCTTTCCCGGAATCCAGCCAAACCATTCGAGATGATCCAGACTTTCAAGAAGACCTTCAATGTCGCCGGGGTCAGTCCCATGCATGGCTGTTCTAACTGCAACCAGATCACAGTTTTGGCAAGCTCCTTCAGTGCATAAATTCGGGCAGCCGAAGATTGTGGTGGCCAAGACAAGTAGCGCCATGGCGATTAGGATTAATAAAATGCCTAGATTTCGGTAAGAAAGAATCGGCTCTTTTACCTCTTTTACTTGTTCTCTTTCAATCTCAGCAACACCGGCGGTAGGAGTCAGGGGACTTGGACTTGGGGAAAGGGTCGGTGTCGGCGATGGACTTTGAGTTTCGGGCGGCGTGCCTGTTTGGGAATGGGCAATAATGTTTCCGTCTTTGTCAATAGCCGTTATTTCTATATAACCGCCTTCTGGTTCGTCAATGACAGGGCCTTCTTGCGAGCAGCCCGTTGGCCCCCGGCAAAACTGTTGGGGATCATCGGGAATAGTCATTTCTAAACTCTTTGTGTCGTATCGAAAACGCAATTGAATTGGCAAAAGAGTTCTCATATCGACATCATCACTGGCAACGATAACTTCATTCCTGGCGCCGACGGGGAAAGACTCCTCTTGTTGAGAGTTTTCAAGATTGATGAATTCAAACCTGATATGTGATGAGGCTAAGGCGGAAATTGGCCAAAGTAAAAGGATAATTAAAAGCGAAAGTAACGATTTTAATTTCGACAGCTTGGTATTTGGCATTTTAATCATCGTAGCACACTACCGAGATTAGATCTGGTAAAATTCTTCTTTTTTTGTAATACTTTTAATAACACTTCGATGAACCGCAACGCGATTATAGTTATTGCTTTGATATTACTGATTATTGGGGTCGCGTTGATTTTGACCCAGAACAAGGCTTTATCACCTTCGACACCGCCGGTTAAGTCTCCATCACCAGCCGCGGCAGCAGTTAGCCAACAAGATTGGAAGTCATTTGAAAACAAACAATACAATATTTCTTTTAAATACCCACCAACGTGGTCGATTAATGAGAACACCCAATTGTTTGAAAATGGAGATCTGGTGGCAGTTCAGTTTACAGGTGTCACCCAAAAAGAGCAGACGGAGTTTTATGATGGTGCTCGCTTTGTCGTCATGATTCCACAGGCGACAA
>CAZBJS010000095.1:0-1596 GCA_964492295.1 uncultured Gammaproteobacteria bacterium | reverse complement strand
CTTTGGCCGGCGATGAAAACAAAGCCGAATTTTTAGAAAGCGCCAAAAAACTTGGCAAGCTAGGGCTTAAAATCTATGCGACGGCCGGCACCGCTGCTTTCCTCAATTCTCACGGAGTCAAGGCGATTAAACTTTACAAGATTCATGAACATAAAAAGCCAAATGTCCTGGATTATCTGCTTTCCAAAAAGGTTGATTTGGTCATTAATATCTTTGACCCTTACTTCAAAAAAGAATTCGACGATGACTATTTAATAAGGAGAGCAACAATCGACTTTGGCATTCCGCTTCTTGCCAACATGCAAACTGCCGAGCTTTTTGTCAAGGCAATTTCTCAAAAAAGACTTTCCGATCTCAAATCCCTACCCTGGGATCATTATGTGAAGTTTAAGAACTGACTTATTCGCCAAAAACTTTTACTTATTTCCCGAGTGGAACGCCCGATGGACTTCACGAAGCTGGGCGTTGGTCACGTGCGTGTAGATTTGGGTAGTGGCCACGTTTTTGTGACCCAAAAGCTCCTGCACAGATCTTAAATCTGCACCATTCATCAGAAGATCGGTAGCAAAAGAATGCCTCAAAACGTGAGGAGTCGCCTTCACCGGCAGGCGGGCACGACGCACATATTTGTCGATAATTCTCTGCACCGACCTTGCAGTCAGTCTCATCTTTTCGCCGTTGACAACCGGTTCTTGATTACCGGCATAGCGAATAAAAAGAGGGTTAAACTTGTCTGTGCGGACTGACAAATACTTCTCAAGCCAAAGAACGGCCCTGTCCGAAAGAAAAACTACCCTAGGTCTACTACCTTTACCGATGATTCCAAATTCACGGCGTTCCAGATTGACCTGATCTCGATCAAGCTTAACCAGCTCCGAAACCCGCAAACCACAGGAAAACAAAACTTCCATAATCGCCTTATCTCGAATTCCCGATTCCCCTGAAACATCAGGCTGGGCCAAAAGTCGTTCCAACTGTTCGCGATCCAAAAACTTTAACGACCTACTTTCTGCCTTTGGCAATTCGATTTTCTCTGGAGCAACTACCTTATAATCTTTACGGATTAAATATCTAAGGAACGATCTTAGTGCGATAACGTAATAGTTCTGGGTTATTTTTTTGAGTGGTAAATTACCATTTGGACTGTTGTAATGGGCTAAATACACTCGATATTTGCGTATCAAATCTTGCGTGACATCCTCAGGCCGGGCAATGGGGAAGTTTTTTTGGCTCCAGTTGTCAAAAGTTACCAAATAATGGCGATAGTCGCGAATGGTTAGGGGGGAGAGGTTGCGCTCAATCTCGAGATATTCTAGAAATTCGTTAACGAGAGCGGAGAGACTGAACATTTGTATAAAGTATTATGTATTTAGTATTTAGTCTAAGTTGAACGAGGGAAAATGTCAAACATTTTGCGACGCATAGTAACTTGTCCTGAGCACTTCGTTAGACTCAGTGTAAACGAAGTCGAAGGATTGTACGACGCCCCCAAAGCAAAAATCAACAAATAGGGAGGCTCGATCCAAAATTGTGCGACCCTTTTTGATAAACTCAGAGTAAACTGCACGAAATTGCTATCGAGACTCTGGGTTGCTA
>CAZBJS010000094.1:0-1604 GCA_964492295.1 uncultured Gammaproteobacteria bacterium | reverse complement strand
TCGCATTCATCCCCGCCCAAATATTCAATTTTTGGCGGGGTGTTCTGCGAGCGAATATAAAACTCCCCGGGCCAAATTTACCTTTTAAAAAATCAAGAAATGCCTGTCTTTTTGTCGAATTGCCAATCTGACTTAAGGTTTGTCTGAAAACTGCTAATTTCGTCCTAATGGATGCATATTTGAAGGCAAAAAGCAGCCGATTGCGGGTAATATAGTAGTCCTGAAGAGGTGACCCGGAACCTCCGGCAGAGGAAGCATTTTTGTGCCAAAGTACCGCTTTTGGTTCGAATAATATTTTAAAACCTGCCTTTTTGGCACGAACACAAAAGTCCATATCTTCAAGATAGAGAAAATACTTCTCATCAAAAAAACCTATCTTTTCAAACACTTTCCGTTTTGCCAAAAAACAAGCACCAGTTGCCAAATCAATTTCTTTTCTTTTAGAAAACTGCCGATGATCGACTTTATCAACACCGAAATGAATTCCAAGAATATTTTGCCAATCGATTCGACCTCCAGCATACCAAATTACCCTGCCTTGGTCTGATTTTGGGTATCGATCTTTGTGGAACTCAAAACCGGGAGCAAAATAAATCTTCGGACAAATAATGTCGGCATATTTGGTAGCTCTTGTTAAATTGACAAGAAGATCCTGATCAACAAGGGTATCGTTATTTAAAATCAAAATATAATCAGCACCTCGCCTGAGCGCTAACTTGATACCGACGTTGTTACCGCCCGAGTAACCCAGATTTTGATTATTTTTTATAAAAACAATCCTTCGTAGCTTGGAAAAGGTTGTAGGGGAACCATCCTGCGAATTATTATCAACAACGATAGTGATAATCTCGAAGCCGTCCTTTTTGAGTTTTTTCAAAGACTCCAAACATTCAAGGGTGTCGGCAAGGCCATTGTAATTTAGTACGACGATAGCTATTTTCACTCTGGATTTTAAACTTTTGTAAGTTTATACAATTTAATTCCGTTCTGGATTCCCCACTCCTCTACCACCTCAAACGGCATAAAACTTGACACTTCCCAAACAGTATATCTCTTAATCATTTCTTGGTCATCTCGGGACACTAAATAAAGAATCGTTGATGAAGGGTAATCCTCGACGCCGGAAGGTTTTTTCCCATAAACTTCGATAAGATAACGGTATGGCATGGCCCGGGTGTCACCATCCAACGTTGAAGCAACATTAAAATTCGCTTGACTTGTGACATCGTTGGCAATGATCTTTGAGGTAGTCTTGATTCCAATTAAATTCCAGCCTTTCGGCATCGTATAGCCCTCATTCCTGTTGAGATTTAAGTTCAGGAAACTATTGGCAAAAATTTGGGTAATAATCATTGCGATGACAGCTTTAAGTAATGGATTTTTAAGCTTTTGCCACACCCAAACCACAGTCAAGCTTACTAAAATAACAAGACTTGGATAAACCGCAGCAAAATAATGAAAATGGGTTGGGCCAAAATATAAAGATGCTGCGATGATATTGGTGATTATTGTCAAAGATAAAAATAGAGGCACTTGCCATTTTTTCGCTGCAAAGAGAATTGTCGAAATAATAAGCGCGAAGAGGAGGATTTGGGCAATTAGAT
>CAZBJS010000093.1:0-1631 GCA_964492295.1 uncultured Gammaproteobacteria bacterium | reverse complement strand
TCGTTTTCGATCAATTGCTTGTAGCAAGTGGCCGAATTCCCAATACTGATATTCTGGATGTCTCTGCATCAGATATCCAGACGAACGACAAAGGGTATATAAAGGTTAATGAATACCTAGAAACAAATATTCCCGGAATTTGGGCGCTTGGAGATATTGTTGGAATCTTGCCCTTTAAACACACAGCCAATCATCAATCCAACTATGTAATAAATAGCGTGCTTTACGGTATGCGGGAACCGGTTGATTACCATGCAATTGCCCATGCCGTTTTCTCCTCACCTCAAGTTGCGGGTGTCGGTAAAACAGAGGAGGATCTTAAGGAGGCGGGAACTCCTTACAAAATTGGCAGAGCAGAGTATAAGGAAGTAGTTATGGGTGATGCTTTCAAAGAAAATGGATTAGTGAAGGTACTTACAGATGAAAATAAGGAAGAAATTTTAGGTTGCCATATAGTTGGGCCAGATGCCTCGACTTTAATCCATGAAGTTGTTGTCGCAATGAAAGCAACCGGAAAAGTTGCCGATGTCAAAAAAGCCGTCCATGTTCATCCGGCACTTCCGGAAGTAGTTTGGAATGCTTTTTATGCAATTGAGTGATTTTTGACAGGGATATCTAAACTAATGGCTTTTGTTTACTCTTTTTGAAATCATCCAAGAATTTTTTAAGCCCAATATCTGTAAGTGGATGCTGGACAAGCTTTTCCAATACTTCAAATGGGCAAGTGGCGATGTCACTGCCGGCAAGGGCTGCTTGCTTGACGTGAAGCGGACTGCGAACGGAGGCGAAAAGAATTTGGGTTTCAAAGTTGTAATTATCATAAATTTGGCGGATTTCGGAAACTACATCGATGCCTACTGAACCAATATCGTCGAGTCTGCCAACAAAAGGACTGACAATGTAGGCTTTAAGTTTTCCAACCAAAAGCGCCTGATTGGCGCTAAAGACTAAGGTCATATTAATGCGGATGCCCTCCGACTGCAAAATTTTTAGAGCTTTCAGTCCCTCTGGGGTAGTTGGTAATTTAACAACCACATTATTATGAATTTTGGATAGAGCCCGACCTTCCTTGATCATGCCTTCGGTATTCGTTGACAAAACCTCTAAGCTCACATCGCCGTCAACAGTTTTGAGAATTTCGCTGACAGCCTTTTTATAATCAACGCCGGCTTTGGTGGCCAGAGTAGGATTAGTCGTAACGCCGTCAATGATCCCCAGATCCCACATCTTTTTAATTTCCTCAGGATTGGCGCTATCGATAAAGAGTTTCATGTTAGTGGTTTTATTTTATCATGCCTTGAAATTTTTCTCCCCAGCTTCAATTGGCACCTTATCATTTTCCACCTCAATATCAACGTATCTTGCGTCTTGGTTCTTGTAAATGTGCAGCCGATACTCTTTCCCCTCACAAAATTCTTCAAGTTGATTGCTCATAATTTCCTAATTATATTCGCTTCGCTCATGTAATTTCTTTTAAATTATAGAAAAGGAGCCCGTTTGACGTTTGTAATACATTCCACATTGAGCTCCTTTTCTTGATTTTGCCTCACTTACTTTCGGCAATTTCAGCAAGTCTTTTAGCTTGAAACTGCAAGATTTTGCGAATTGTCGCCAACGCCAGAGAGATTCCG
>CAZBJS010000092.1:0-1648 GCA_964492295.1 uncultured Gammaproteobacteria bacterium | reverse complement strand
GTAATCTTTGTTTCAGGTGGCGTCATTTCAGGAATCGGCAAAGGTGTCGCCACTAGCTCGATTGCTCTCCTTCTCAAGTCCCGCGGTTTTTCGGTAACTGCCATTAAAGCCGATCCTTACCTAAATATTGATGCCGGCACTTTAAACCCGATTGAGCATGGTGAGGTTTTTGTTCTTGATGACGGTATGGAGTGCGATCAAGATCTGGGCAATTACGAGCGATTTTTAAATCAGAACTTGAACTTTACCAATTACACAACCACCGGCCAAGTTTTCAAAACAATTATCGATCGTGAACGGGCTTTGGGTTATGAGGGCAAAACCGTCGAATTTTTTCAGGATCCACCCCGAGAAATTATTGACCGCATTTTAAATTGCGCCAAAGTCAACCGCGCGGAAATTGTCCTTTTTGAGGTCGGCGGAACGGTCGGGGAGTATCAAAACCTGCTCTTTCTGGAGGCGAACCGGCTCATGAAGCTAAAATACCCTCGTGATATTCTCCATATCCACCTGACCTATTTACCGATTCCTTCCTCAATCGGTGAGATGAAATCAAAGCCTGCCCAGATGTCTATTCAAGAGCTTGCGTCCTCCGGCATTATTGCCGATTTTGTTTTGGCAAGATCGCAAGTCGCTGTTGATGACAAACGCAAAGAAAAAATTGCCATTGCCTGTGGTCTTTCTGTCGATTCAATTATTTCGGCGCCGGACGTTGAAAATATTTACCAGATTCCTCTTAATTTCGAGAACCAAGATCTTTCGGACAAGATTCTTAAAAAACTGAGCATAAGAGCGAGAAAAAAGGATCTCTCCGATTGGAAAGTGATGGTTAATCGAGCACTTACCGCTAAAAAAACAGCCAAAATCGCCATGGTCGGCAAGTACTTTTCAACCGGCGACTTTACTCTTTCCGACGCCTACCTCTCCGTGATTGAGTCAATCAAACACGCAGCGCCCCACTTTGATATTAAGCCAAAAATGCGCTGGATCGATTCAGGGCAAATTGAAAAAGAGGGTCCTGGGATTTTGGCGGGATTTGATGGGATCGTCGTCCCTGGGGGGTTTGGCGGCAGGGCAGTTGAAGGCATCATCACCTCAATCCGCTATGCCCGGGAGAACAAAATTCCTTACTTCGGTCTTTGCTTTGGTATGCAGCTAGCCGCCGTTGAATTTGCCAGAAATGTTTGCGGATACCAAGATGCCCACACGACTGAAATTAGTCCTAAAACCAAACATCCAATCATTGATGTCATGCCCGATCAGCGCTCCAAAATCACCAAGAAAGATCTTGGCGGAACCATGAGGCTGGGCGCTTGGGATTTTAAGGCCAAAAAGGGGACGGTTTTTGCTCGTGTTTACGGCACGACTCGAGGCTCGGAGCGTCATCGCCACCGTTATGAATTTAACAATAGGTATCGGGATATTTTTGAGGAAAAAGGGATGGCCGTTTCGGCAACAACCAAAAATAACAGGCTGGTCGAAGCCATTGAACTTCGTGACCACCCGTTTTTTGTCGGAGTGCAGTTCCACCCGGAGCTCAAATCCCGCCCCCTGCACCCACACCCGCTGTATCTTGAGTTCATGAAGGCAGTTAGTCAGTTTAGATTCCATAGGCGCTCCAAATTACAAAATAGGATAGTTAATTTAC
>CAZBJS010000091.1:0-1680 GCA_964492295.1 uncultured Gammaproteobacteria bacterium | reverse complement strand
CATTGTTAAACTGTTAAATTGTTAGATTGAAAATATCTTATATTTAATCTGTGTGAAAATGCGAGTTACTTTTCGCTCCTTTTTTCATATGATAAGGTTAAATCGTTATATTGTTAAATCGTCATATTGTTATATTGAGGGATTTCTATTCAACAATTTAGCAATCTAGCAATTTAGCGATTAAGGTTGGAAATGGAACAGCATCCTGTCCCGCAAAACGTTACCGCCTTTCAGTTTAAGCTTTTTGGCAACTTGACGGTGCGCCAGTTTGTTACTCTGGCCATCCCGGCTTCCGTCGGCACCCTCATTTTCTTTGCCGAAGTCATCCCGACAGTTATCAGATTCACCCTTTCGGCAATGTTCTGGGTCGTCGGCCTTTTTATCGCCCTGGTGCCCATCGGCGGCAGGCCGTTTGAAAAGTGGCTTTTGGCCTTCATCCGCGCCATTTTTTCACCGACTCAGAGAATTTGGGTAAAGGAGGAAAAAATTCCTGAATTTTTGGAGGTGCTTGCCAAATCTTCCAAAAAAGAAGTCTTGCCCCCCCAGCCTCAAACAGAAAAAGGCCGGGAACGATTGACAAGCTACCTGCGATCCTTACCGCAAGAAGCAACACCCTTGGACATTGCCGAACAGGTAGCCCTTGAGCGATTAGGCCTTGCTCCGGTGCATCCAGGCTTGCAAGGGGCAGAAGAAGGCAAGCTCCCCCCTCCGATAATTTGGACCTCGGGGGAGGTTGAAATTCCCTATAACTGGCGCGCCTCCCTGCCGCAGGTGGAAACCCTTTCCTTGGGGCAAGCTCAAGACTTGACACCTCAAGCTGAAACAAAAACGAGAATCGTGGCATCACCTAAAATAAGCCCCCATGCCCAACCCTATGTCCTCCCTGGAATCGAGAAAAAACTGCGAAACCTGCCTGCCGGCAGGCAGGTTTCTGCCCAGCCTCACCTTGCCTCGGAAACTAATTTTTCTGTCGAAAACATTATTCCGATCCAAACTCCCGATAAAAATATAAAATTTGTCCATGGCGTCGGCAAAACCCGCGTCAGAAAGCTCCATTTTGGTCCACCTGATGGATTTGATCTTTCCAAACTGCCAATTAGGGGGGAGCGAAGATTTGAAGTCTCCGAAGAGTTAAAGCGGCGCTACCAATTGGGTGATCCTTTCCGCCAAAGCTCAAGGTTGGCGGTCTTGGAACAGTCCCATCCGCCAGCCCCGCCACCAGCTAGTGCGGGGCCAGCTGGCCCAGAAGGCCGGCAGACTGTTGAGCCTCTCAAAACGACGGTTACCAAAAAACGAAAGGGTCAAGGTCTGCCAAAACCAACTCAATTTGTCCCCAGGCAAAAGGTAAATCTTGAAGTCCAAAGTGACGTCTCACTGAAGCCCCAGAAGAAGGAAGTTCTTGACTCAAAAATTAAAATCTCTGGCCAAAAGTCACAAAATACGCCGCTTTCGGCTGTTGCCCTTGAAAGGGCCCAAATCGTTCCCTTGACCAACAGGCCCAACGTTCTTTCCGGACTGGTCACCGATTTCAATGACTCTTCGACAGTCGGGGCCATTTTGACTGTACGTGATGCCAATGGTATCCCTGTACGAGCTTTGAAAACCAACAAGCTCGGCCAATTCCTTTCGGCAACATCCCTTGAGAACGGTCAATATACTATTGAAGTTGAAGGAACAACT
>CAZBJS010000090.1:0-1684 GCA_964492295.1 uncultured Gammaproteobacteria bacterium | reverse complement strand
TTGTCAATCATATTATCTATGCAAGAGTTGTTCACCTATGCAAAAGTTGCTCACCAAAGATTAATCTATGCAAAAGCTGATCATCAACCAACAAGCCGAAGATAATATGTCATAGTGAATATAATATAGGACTTTCTAAGAATTAAAAACATTTACCCTATAATTTTTATAGCCAAGCTAGCACAAACCTGATCTTTTGACCAGAATATCTACTGCCAAATTTCCCCTCAAACACAAATAAAAAACAGTCTGTTCACCCCTTCTACAAGCGTTAGTGACCTTACAGGCGTACAATTAACACACTAAACCAAAATTGCCAGTTTCAGGTCTATTTTAGGTCACATTATCTGCGTGCAGAGTGCGGATTTTTCAAGATAAATTTGAAGCTTCCATCGATCCATCCTGCAAACTACAGCTTGCTGAATAACTTTTGCACAGACCGAAACCTATAATCTTGACAGGCTGTATTGTTATTATCTATAATGGAGATACCTAGGCATTGATTAACTTTTGCATAGGTAATTGAGTGATCATTCTGCTGCCCAAACTTAATCTTCAACCTTATCAAATCCGTTCGAAATCGAGAGTTTGTCTATCTTGCCATGATAGAGGCAGGTCGTGGCCATCATTTGGCCAATGTCCGAAAATCTAGCTAAGATAAAACTGGTTCCAATCTCAAAAGCCGCCAATTTCCTTGGCGTCTCGATCGATACCATTCGACGCTGGGACAGGCAAGGCGTCATTCATTCCCAAAGACCAAACGGCAAAGACCGCTATTTTTCCCTAAAAGAGCTTGAGAAGGTTAAATTCGAAAAACCATTTTCCATGATCGAAGCAGCCCAAGCTCTTAAAATCTCTGTCAGTACCCTCAGACGCCTTGAGAAAAAAGGCGTTATTTCCTGCCGTAGAAAGGGCAATCGCCGAGTTTACGGGAGAGCAGATTTAGAAAAATTCTTAAATTCGGAGTACATCCCGCCCAAAGAGGGCGTCGAAGAAGAGAAAGAAATCGCTACCGAAAAGAACGATCTACCTCTCGAAAGGATAGACATTGAACGAGTCAACATCAAACCTTGGGCCAGGATTCCCGAATTGCTAGGAGCCGGCACGGTCTTTGTCCTCCTACTCGGTCTTGGGATAAGAAATATCAATATCTCCTCAGCCACCGGCCGCGGTGTTGGTGCAACGGCCGTCAACGCCCTTTCCGACCGGATGCGTGTCGAAGTCAACGAACGAGCCCGTCTTCTCGCCGGCCTCTTTTCCCGTCTCTACGATTTGAGAAACGCCTCCGCCACTTTGGGGACCGCGACTTTTTCGGCCTCCCCGGCTCCCACTCCTTCGCCCGAACCCAAAATAATGCTTACAGTCAAATACGCAGACGCGAAAGTGTCTATCAACATCAGAGAGGAACCGGCGGTCGAGGCCAAAATTATTGGCGAAGCCCACGACGGCGACAGATTTGAGTTTGTTTCCGAAAACTCGGGCTGGTACGAAGTTAAACTGCCCGACGGTTCAACCGGCTTTATATCGTCTGAATATGCAGAAACAGAAGAAACAAACAACTAATTCTGATGACTAAAGCTCTAACATATTCAGGTTTTGCGGTAGCCATCACACTAATAGTACTAATATTTGTAACCGCCAAAACATACTCTCAACTGGCTTTTGCTGCCGTCCTCTACCCTGC
>CAZBJS010000089.1:0-1722 GCA_964492295.1 uncultured Gammaproteobacteria bacterium | reverse complement strand
ACTTTGCAAGAAATTTGCCGCCAAATTCTAGCACAAATTAAGTTTTACTTCAAAGCGCTACCGAGTTGGTGGTTGTATAATCGGCTTGTGGATATCGCCACTACGATCTCTAAAAATGGTGTATTAATTCGTCTTACCGAGGAAAGATGGAAACACATTGTTTTATTGCATCCCAATTTATCTGATAAACAGACTGAAGTTCTTTTAACGGTTAAAAATCCGGATTATATTTTTAAAGGTCAGACAGAAGAATTGTTGGCGGTTTCGAAGCTTTCTGCGAGGGTGTATATTGTGGTAGCATATAAGGAAACCTTGTTCTTCTCGCTACGCTCGAAGAAGAGGGAGATTAAATCTGACGGTTTTATTATAACCGCTTATGATACAACAGATGTACAGTGGTTATTTAAAAAGGAGTTAATATGGAGCAAAGATTCATAAATACTGTTTTGCCAAAGCTCGGTTTGCGTCACCTTATGGGTATGCGCAAACCTCCCCTGTGGTTTTCGTATGATAGAGAAGGGGATGCTGTCCATGTAATTTTTGAAGAGGCAAAAAAAACCGACAAAGCGGCTTTGGATAAAGATGATGTTATCGTCACAAAAAGAGGTAAGAAAATCATCAACATGACAATTCTTAACGCTAGCCGATTTGTCCACTAGTCTACCTCTCAAATTGCCAACTTTTTCTTTCAGGAGTATAATTCGCCCAAAATGACACCTGAATCAGAACACAGAATTGGAAGATTAGCACCGCAAAGAATGTTTGATTCTCTTATGGAAAACATGATCGGATGGGGCAAAAGCAGCCAAATTGAGGAGGAAACCTACGATTCATTAACAGTTTTTAAACATCCAATTGATGCAGATCCAAACGATGAACTTGGACTTTGCGGTGATGAAATCTATGGGTCTGTTGGCGGCAGAGTGGTTTTTTGTCGAGACAGAAGAAAAGCTAAAAGAAATAGTGAATTGGTCTTTCAAATGGTCGATTGGGTCCTCTCAGCTGAAGGACCTATTCAATATATTGGTTATCAGAACGATTGGGATGGCAAACGAGAACTGAATTTAGGGTTTGGGGAAAATCAGATAGTCTTAGGTCGGGGTGGCACTTATTCAATCAAAGATGGTAGGTTTTTAGGATCTTATAGCCATTGGTCCAAATTGCTATTGGCTAAACCTTTTACATCGCCCAAACTTGATATAGTCGAGAACCAAAACGAAAACTCAGTCCATCTTGAAGGGAGACATGATGAGGAATTACTTGAGGAAATAATTCTACCAACCAGAATTGATATTCAAAAATGGCTACCAATATTTTTTGATGATTCAGACAAGATCGTTAAAGACCCAAGTTTACCTTGGAGATCTTGGTTCAGAGAACTTGGGATAGAATATCGTTCTTATATTGAGAAGTCAGCCGACTCTCAACAAACTTGACTTCTTCAAGGCCCCGTACCGTTTGGTGCAGGGTAAGGCAAAGGATTTGAACCCACTTCTTAATCCGTAAGCTGTATAATTTCCCCATGTCATCGCTTTCTGTCGGAATTATAGGAATGCCCAACGCCGGCAAATCGACTTTATTTAATGCATTATTACGCCGTCAGGTTGCCCAAGTTGCCGAATATCCTTATACGACAATTGAGCCCAATGTCGGAGTTGTCGAAGTGCCTGATGAACGCTTAACGCTTATCGCTCAACGCTTAACGATTGCAAAAATTGTCCC
>CAZBJS010000088.1:0-1740 GCA_964492295.1 uncultured Gammaproteobacteria bacterium | reverse complement strand
CTGGATTGGACTATCGTCTAACCAATAACCCTTCGACAAGCTCAGGGCAAGCAAGACAACTAACAACTGACGAAGAAAAAAACTTTCAACGAGAACTTTTTAAAGCACAGATTAACCTGGCAGTGGAACTTAATCTGCCATTAGTCGTTCACTGTCGCAATGGCTGGAAAGAGATTTTTGATCTTCTGTCAAATGTCAAAGGTCAATTGCCTGTCCGCCGAAGCCTTGGCGAAGGCAGATCAAATGTTGCTGGAGTGTTTCACTCCTGGACCGGGGATTGGCGGGCCGCAAAGAAAGCGCTGGATTTGGGCTTTTACATTTCTTTTTCGGGAATTGTCACTTTTAAGAACGCCCCACAAGTTCAGGAGGTTGCCCAAAAAACACCTCTTGAGCGCATAATGGTTGAAACCGACTCGCCATTTTTGACACCCGAACCTCTGCGTTCCACTTCGCCAAGGCTTCGAGGAGCAAGCGAGCAGAATGAGCCGAAAAATGTTAAAATAACCGCGAACTTTCTTGCTTCTCTTCGTGATCAACCAAGTGAAGTAGTCGCTGAGGCAACGACCCGAAATGCAAAGGAATTATTCGGTTTATGATTAAAAAGCTAGTCGAGCGGTACGATCGTCAAGTTCACCGGTTCCTGGAGATTTTGCCGGGGACTTTTTCGTGGACTTTAATTCTTTTCCCGATATGGGGTTCTTTCTGGATTCCCCATTATGTTGCCTACTACGTAATCTTCTTCATTATTTTTTGGGTGTACAAATCGGCAGTTCTTGCCGCAAGTGCCATAATGTCGCACCTAAAGCTTAATGCGTCTCAAAAATACGACTGGCTTGCAGACAGCAAGAAGCTTCCCAACTTTAACAAAGTTCACCACGTGATTCTGATTCCGACTTATAAGGAACCGACCTATATTATTGAACGAGGGGTCCAGTCAGTCGCTAATCAAGATTTTCCCAGAAAGCAAATTACTGTTTGTCTGGCCTTTGAGGCAAGGGAAGGAAAGGAAGCGCGCCAAAAGGCAAAAATCCTCAAAAATAAATATAAAAACACTTTTGCCAATTTAATTGTCACCTTCCACCCGGACATTGCCCATGAGGTGAAAGGCAAATCTTCCAACCAAGCTTATGCCGGCAAGATTATTAAGCGTGATCTAATTGACAGAAAAGGCCTGGACATCAATTTTGTGACTATCACCTCCAAAGACGCCGACGGTGTTTTTTCAGAAAAATACCTTTCGGCCCTGACCCACTACTTTTTGACTAACGAAAACCGCTATTTACATTTTTGGCAGCCGGTTATTCTTTTCTACACCAATATTTGGCGGGTGCCGGTGCCAATTCGGGTAATGAACAGTCTCGGATCGGTTTGGCAAACAGCGATGAATTGGCGAACTGATAGACTTATCAACTTTTCGATGTATTCACTTTCGTTAAAACTTCTTGATGAAGTTGGTTATTGGGATGTGGATGTGATTCCTGAAGATTTTAGACTGTTTTTCAAAACCTTCTTTGCCAAAGACGGCAAAGTTGAAGTTGAGCCGATTTTTCTGCCGGTTTATGCCGATGCTGCCGAGTCGACAAGTTATTTTAAATCCTTAATCAACTTTTATGAGCAGGAAAAAAGATGGGCTTGGGGAGTTTCCGATGATGCCTACTTTATTAAAAAATGGCTAACGCATAGCCATATTCCTTTTTGGAAGAGGACAATCCGAGTCTTTAAGGTTCTTGAAGACCACTT
>CAZBJS010000087.1:0-1744 GCA_964492295.1 uncultured Gammaproteobacteria bacterium | reverse complement strand
CCATTGATCGTTGACGATCCCGAACCGGTGATGTTGCCGTTTGAGTAAACTGTCCCGTTGATGGTTGCTGAATTGGCCATGTCGACACCGCCGGTGCCCGATTGCACAGCGTAGCGGAAAGAAATTTGTTGGGAGTCGATGAGCGCATCGACTTTGATTGTGCGTTTTGCCTTGGGGTTTATTGTGTTTGGAACATAACCCGTAGAAGTAATCGTTTTAAGGAACGCTGTCTTCTCGGTGATGGTAAAGGAAAAAGTTCCGGTGGTGCCTACGGGGAAATTTGTTTTGGCTGATGTGTCGGAACCGGCACTTTCATTGAGTTGCCATATAGCATAATCAACTCCAGCTTCGGCAAGGTGGGTAGCTTGCTCTCGAAGAATCGAATTTGAGCCGAATTTTAGAAAGTTGGCGACGTTGGCAAACATCGAGGCCGAAAGAATAAGAACCACCGCCAAAAAAACGATGGCAATGATGAGCATCTGCCCTCTTTCGAACTTGAAACAAGAAACAAATAACCTTAAACCAATCAATTTTTGTTTCCAGTTTCTTATTACTTTCATTTATTCCTCAGGAGGGCTTTTGCGCTTAAGGTATTGGTATGGGTTTTGGAAAGATTAGTGGCCGAGGCAGTGAGTGTTACGGTAATTTCCGTAGCTTCGGTAACATTGGCATTATCATAAGCGAACTGTAGATTCGAGATGTTGCCTGCTATAATTTTGTTACTTGCTTTCCTGGAGCTTGTGGCGTCTGGAATTACTTTCTTGATAAGCTTCGTATAGTCGGTATTGTCTCGCCTGTAGACAACGTAATCGTACGTGGATCCCGTTGGATCAGTTGGCTCGCCGCTGGCATTGAGAGGCCAAAACTGCAGAATTAAGAGTTGGCTGCCGGTAGTGTCGTCGCCACAGCTTGTGCATGTTGTAACAACTGACTGGCTTTCTCTTATTTGATTAGTAATTTCGTCAATGGCGATTTTATTTTGATTGGCAAGATCTAGCGAGGTGCTCTGATTGGAAAAAAGGCGAAAATAGGCGAAATAGACGGCGATTACCAAAACTGCCATAAAGCCGGTGATGGTAAAGGCAACGGTCAGCTCGGCAAGAGTAAAGCCTGGGCGCCATTTGGGACAATTGACAATTGACAATTGACAATTGACACTTTTTTTCTTTCTGTCAAATGTCAAATGTGACTTGTTAAATGTTGTTTTATCAGAGGCCATTTTTGGAAATAAAAGTTTCCATCACCAATTGTTTGGGAACATTATTTTCTGTCCAGGCGACTTGAATATTGACCAGTTTTATTTCGGAGTTGCCTTGATAATCAGTAATTGATCTGGTAGCGGTGCCTGATGGGAGATTGGTAAGGTCGGAATCACCGAAATTACCAGATTGAGGCAGCGAGTCAAAGCTTGTATTTCTTAAAGTTTCGATCTGCCTGCTAGCAATTTTGGCGGCAGTTGTTGAAAGGCTTGAAGTGCGGCTGTGTTTTAGGGTGCCGGAAGCAGTCAAAAGAATGCTGATGAGTCCCAGGATCAAAAACAGGGAAAGGACGATTTCAATGAGTGAAAAGCCATTGTTACATTGTTTAATATCAGCAGGTCGCCTTGGCAAATGCCAAAGGCGCTCCTCTGATATATCAGGGACAGCAAAGCTGGAGGCTGATATTGTTACATTGTTTAATTGTTTTTTTTGATTCAGCAATTTAGCAATAGAACAATTTAGCAATTTATTAAGGAGGGGCATTA
>CAZBJS010000086.1:0-1752 GCA_964492295.1 uncultured Gammaproteobacteria bacterium | reverse complement strand
TCCCGAATTTTTCTGCGGCTTCTCTAATCTGTGGTTGATAAGTATTGGTTACAGCAAGCATCTCATCAAAACTGGAGTGGGGATAAAGTGCTTCATCTTTCATCTTGTCAACAAGTTGTCTGGCTCCCTCACGTTCTTTGGAATCAAGATCGCCGAAAACCAAACCGAAAGCCGATTTTTCGCCACGTTCACTTTCTCTTTTCAAAAGAGAGTTTTCAACCGATAAATCAACTCCGGCTTCAGATACAACATCATTCTGCTTTTGGGAGGAGTCCTCAATCAAACCTTTGAATTTGGATGCAATCCGATTGGCACCAATACCCAAAGCCAAAAGACCTGCGCCCCTGATAAACCGCCGCCTTGTCATACTTTTTCTTCCTGTTGAAGCTACCCTTTTGTCTCTTATCTCTGCTGCGGGTGACTCTATCTCGGATTTTTGATCCATACAACCAGTTTATTGCCAAAAGGCCCAATATTCAAACAATTGTAAAAATTACCAAGAACTTGCTAAAATCCTGCAAACCAATGGGAAAAGAAGACAAACCCTTTGCAAAATTTAATAGCCTTCTTCGAGAAAACTACCTTGATGGCTTTATTGTTACAAACCCCGTAAACATTTTTTATCTTTGCGGCTTTCGGGGAGTTTCGCCGAGTGAACGCGAATCAATCTTAATCTTCAGTCCAAAACCAACAATTATCACTGCCCGTCTTTATCAAAACGAAGCCAGAAAACTGGCATCAAAAAAACTTTCAGTAAAAATCGTCGATGAGCGCAATCAATTGTTTCAGATTGCCAGCTTACTGATCAAAAAGACCTCGCCCACCAAAACGCAAGCTACGGTGGGGTTTGAAGAAGAAAACTTAAAATATGGCGAATTCAAGGAGTTTAAAAAGGCACTCATCAGCACGAAACTTATTCCCGTTAAAAATTTGATTGAGGACTCGAGAACCATAAAAACCGATGAAGAAATTAAGAAAATCGAGCGAGCCCAGAAAATTTCCCAAGTGGCCTTTGAGAAGTTGATCAAAACCGTAAAAATTGGGCAAACTGAGGCAGAAATAGCCGAAAGACTGGCAAAAATTATTAAAAGTTTAGGGGGCCAGGGGCTGGCTTTTGAATCAATAATCGCTTCTGGTCAAAACGCTGCCCTACCTCATTATGTAACCGCCAAAAAGAAAATAAAGCGAGGCGAGGTTTTGCTTTTTGATTTTGGGGCAAAATATAAAGATTACTGCGCGGATCTTTCAAGAACCGTTTTTGTTGGCCGCGGACACGATCGTTATAAAAATATTTACCACCATGTGCTCAGGGCCCAAATGAAGGCTTTGGAGAAAATTAGTCATCAAATTAAAGCCTCTGATGTCTTTCACGCAGCCAATAATCACTTCAGGCGATACAGGCTTGACCGCCATTTCCTCCATGGACTTGGCCACGGAATCGGCCTAGAAGTCCACAAGAAACCGTACTTGCGACCGACAATTGACGATGAACTTTCCGAAGGCATGGTTTTTTCTCTCGAGCCGGGACTTTATTTTCCCACGTGGGGAGGCATCAGAATTGAAGATTTGGTGGTAATTAAAAACGGAAAAGCCAAAGTTCTTGGAAAAATCCAAACCGGTATTATTGAGATTTAACTACTTTGCCTTTACCTGAGCAAACTGGAAGTAATTGCCGTCGACATCCTCAAAAGTGGCAATATAACCGTAGCCCTCGACGTGATAAGTATCTTGGACCAACTTCACTTTGGCCCG
>CAZBJS010000085.1:0-1783 GCA_964492295.1 uncultured Gammaproteobacteria bacterium | reverse complement strand
AGGTTTCCTAGCGCTCTTTTGGGCTCACTTACTATCATTGTTTTTTTCTTTTTGATAAAAAGACTTACTGCAAATACAAGCCTATCACTTGCTAGTGCCTTTTTCTTGGCCATCTCACCTTGGCACGTCCAATTTTCCCGAGGCGGGTTTGAATCAACAGTCGGGCTTTTCTTTTTAAGCTTTGCAGTTTTACTTTTTCTTCTGGGCATTGAGAAAAGAAATAGCCAGTTTTTTGCTTCCGCCTTTTTATTTTTTGTTCTCTCAATGTACAGTTATCATGCTTATCGTATTTTTGCCCCATTGATTGGCGCGAGTTTATTAATAATTTATTTTGCCGAAATTAAAAAAAATTTGGTCAAAATTGTTTTTCCTGCCATTTTTGCCTTTGTTCTTTTCTTACCGCTTTTAGTTTTTACTTTTTCACCAAATGGAAGGGCAAGGGCCATCTCTCAGTCGGCTTTTCACCAGAATGAATTTGAGAGGGAAAGAATAAGTTACGATCAATCATCAAAGCAACCCTTGCGGTTCTTATCTGAATACTGGTCGGAGCCCTTCTATTATTCCTACAAGGCCATTAATGGTTATCTAGACCATTTTTCACCAACATTTCTCTTCTTCCGGGGGGACCAAATTGGCAGACATTCCCTGGTGGAGACGGGCCAAATATTTGGATTTGAAATAGTCTTACTGGTAGCGTCTTTACTGGCTGTCAAAACCCTGAATCGTCAGGCCAGGTTAGTAATCTTGGCATGGCTGTTTCTTTCCCCAATTCCGGCAGTGATTGTTACGCCAACGCCCCATGCTTATCGTGCTCTTCAGATGTCGCCAGCCTTGGCCTTTTTTTCGGCCGTCGGCTTAAATTACCTTTTTTCTAAAAAGTTTGTTTTGCTAAAGCTTGGTTTATTTTTTGTAATTTCATATTCTTTTCTGACTTTTTGGCATCTAAGGTTTACCCATTATCCAAGGATTTTTGCCGCAGATTGGCAGGACGGTTATCGCCAGATGGTCCAGCAAGTCAAAAAATTTGAGGACCAATTTGACAAGGTTTATATCACAGACATTAATCAGGTTCCTTATATTTATCTTCTTTTCTATGGAAAATATGACCCTAACAAATACATAGCTGAAAATGGCACAAGAGATGCTTTTGGCAAGTATGTTTTTGTCGCCAGAGACGTTAATCTCTATGACAAAGGCAGACTTCTTTATGTGGCTCCTTCTTGGGAAAAAGTAGATGGTGAATGGTTGGCGGCTGCAAATGATTCGGCAGGCAGACATATTTACTCTCTTTGGGAGATAGGTGAACCCATCGATAAACTCAGGGTTCATGGTGAGTGAACCGAATCCATGACTAAACTAAAGATTCTGGCACTAATAATCTTGATCTTATTATTTGCATTTAGAATCTGGCAGACAACGGGATGCAAGCAGTTTAAAGGTTTCAGATTCAACTCCCTGTCGATAATTATTGGGGTCGAGGCCGGTGTTTCAAGCGACAAAGGGTTTGATCGGACGATTTCCCGTTTTTTCCACAATAAGCTTTCGGTGGGTACTTATGAAATTTTGGCCTCTTTGGCAGCAACTGCCAACCCTAACTTTTTACTTCAACTGATTGGGCCTCTTGGGATTGTTCTTACCGTTTCCAATTTGCAGACATTGGCTGTTTCAAAGAGAAAACTCCAGCTTACAAGTCTTTTGATAATCGCAATTTCGGCGATCTTGGCGCTGTTTATTCTCAATCCGAAGACTTCCTTCTATTTACTGGCAATTTCTTGGTATGTCT
>CAZBJS010000084.1:0-1789 GCA_964492295.1 uncultured Gammaproteobacteria bacterium | reverse complement strand
AGTCGCCTCGGCAAGAGGCATGATTACGGCGGCTCTTGTCGGTCTGGTGATCGTTCTGGTGGCCTATGCGATTATCCGTTTGATTGAGATATTCTTTAATGTCAACATTGTCACGACGGGTGTTACCATTCCGAATATCACCAACATACCGTAAAAGGGCAAGCCCCGCACCAGACGATGGCGGGGTAAAGCGGAGATTGACAAGAGTAATTTCATACACTTTAGGTGCAAGTGTAGTTTTTGTGGCAAGTTCTTTCTTGCCTGTCTTTGCAATAAAAGATCCTGCCCAGCTTTCCGACATCGTTGAGATCATCGCCAACATCATTAAACTTTTGGCCCCGGCTGCCGCCATTGCCTTTTTTATTATGCTTCTTTTTGGCGGCTACCAGTTTTTAACCTCAGGCGGCGATCCAAAGGCGGTGGCCGCGGCCAGAAACACCCTCACCTATGCCATCATTGGAGTAATTCTAGTAGTTGTTGTCTGGCTAATCTTGACGCTAATTGAGGCTGTAACCGGAGCCAAAGTAACCATAGTCAGCTGGCCGTTCTAAATATAATCGCTTAATCGCTGAATCGTTAAATCGATACATTGATTAATTGTTATATTGTTAAATTGTTACATTGAGAAAAATATTTAAGCTGGAAGATTTGTCTTCTTATAAGATTGCGGTTGAGCTATCTTCTCTAATTTACAGTTCTGTCAAAACCTGGAGTTTCCTAGACAAGAAAACGGTTGGTGTTCAATTGGTAAGGGCAACAGACTCAATCGCTGCCAATATCGCTGAAGGTTTTGGTCGTTACCATAAGAAAGATAAAATCAAGTTCTTTTACAATGCCCGAGCCTCAGGATTTGAATCGGCGCACTGGGTCAAAACTGCGTTTAAGAGGCAACTTCTAATCAAGCAGGAATACGCAAAAGTCATAGAGTTACTACGTAAACTCCCAAAGGAAATTAATTACCTCATAAAATATACAGACTCCAATCTAACAATATAACAATTTAGCGATTTAACAATTTAGCAATATATCGATTAAACAATTAAAGATTCTAACAATCTAGCAATCTAGCAATAGAGTATTTATACTTAGATTAGATCCTGTTTTAGGATTTCAGTCTGCCATGCAAAATCAGTTTACCCCTCGAAGTTCTGCTCTGCAGAACGAAGGGGGGCCTGCGGTAAAACAACAGTCTGTTTCACAACCGAACTCTCCTTCAACCCCGCTTGCCGGGCCAATTCAAGCCAACACTCCACCTCCAGCTTCCCCAACTCCAACTCAGACCCAGCCTGCTCCCCCAAGTCCCAAGAAAAAAATAATTATCATCCTCGTCGTTCTTATTCTGGTTGCGGCAATTGCCGGCTATTTGTTTTATCAGAGCCGCCAGCCAAAACCGGCAGCTCAAGTTGGCGGCGAAAAAATCACTTATGAAGCAGTCGCCAGTTTCTCTCAAGACTGCGACATGTCCCAAAAAGAAGCGGTTGAGTATCTTGTTGACGATAAAGTGCTGACAAAGTGGGCAAATGACGAAAAAATAACAGTTTCAGGGGAAGAACAAGAGGCAGAAGAGGTAAGAATCTCAGGCCAGCCGGCAACTGTTGACTGCACCAGAACCCAGGCCAAAGTCAACCTCCTTCGCGAAAAGCTCTTCCAAAACACCGAAAAATTCCGCGAAGGCAAATTTATCATCATCAATTTTGGCCGCTACGCAAACCCTAACCCCATTCAAGTCACCAAAGAAGCTACCGGTGAAGCAGACCGCAGTCAAAAACTTCAAGAAGACAGGGCTTAC
>CAZBJS010000083.1:0-1854 GCA_964492295.1 uncultured Gammaproteobacteria bacterium | reverse complement strand
TTAAAAATGGCGATTTGGTAAAAATTACAGGCAAAATCGCCGAAGAGCAAATAAGTATCTACCAAGCCGGCACTCTCTATAATCTAGAATTTATATCAGTAATTACTAAATAAAAATCCCACTTCCATTTTTCTAAAACTTAGCTATTTTACTTTCGCGGGACAAGGTCGGTCGGATTTCTGGTAAAATCTTACAAATGAGCCGCGACGGTAGAACTTGGCTTTCGCACTCCGGAGTTGAGATTTTGGAGCGTTGCCCACGCTGTTTTTGGCTTCACTATAAAAAGGGTATTCGCCAGCCCGAAGGCATTGTTTCGCGCCTGGCCAATCGTTTTGACAAAGTTCTCAAAAACTATTTTGACACTTTTCGACCGGAACTTCCCCCCATGGTCGAAGGAAAACTTAAAGGACGGCTTCAGAACCCTTTTGTGGAGACTTATTTTGTCCAGATCAACAGCAAGTATGGATTTTTGGGCAAGCTGGACGAATGTCTGGTTAGCCAAAAAGGAGAGCATATTCCTATTGATTTTAAAACTGCCAGCTCGGATCCGCGGGAAAAAGAGACGTTGGCGGCTTATCAGGCCCAAATTGATGATTACGTTTTTGTTCTTGTGCAAAACAAAAAACCGGTTGCCGGCTTTGGCTATCTTATCTACTTTTTCCCAGATGTATCACGCGACCTCCACAAGGGTTTCCCGATGATTATTCACCTTGCGAAATTAAAGGGCGATCCGGCAAGAAGCGCCAAAAGAATAGCTTCGGCAATTGAGGTTCTGGAAGGCAAAATTCCAAAGCCAAGTTTAGACTGTCCGTTTTGCAGCTGGTTTGACAAGGTGAAAGAGGAAGTTGCCAAATGAAAAAAGAAAATTTTCCGATTGGCTGGCTGGTTGAGGTTGTCGGCAATACCCGATCTCCCGAAACCAGCGAATACCCCAAGCTAGTTGGCAAAAGAGGGGAGATCATCGGAACTATCCCGCCCAACTATTTCCCTCCGCATAGATTGATGATTCGCTTGTCGGGCGATCGTGGCAAGGATCCCTTTGTTAACGTATTGCCTGTGGAGATAAAGCTCATTGATGATGAAAAAGACAAGTCCGACTTGACATAAGACTCTCAAAATTGGATTATTAAATTCATGGCTTGGCAAATTCCGCCTTATTCCCCAAAACAGGAGAGTGGTCAAAAAATCTTCACCATCAAGAACATAATCATTTATTTAGCGGTAGCGGCGGTTTTTTACGGATTAATTTATTATTTTTTCTTGTCAAAGAGGAATACATCTCAAGAATTACAGCAAGAGGTGAATCAGGCGGCGCCTCAAGAGTCGCCAATCGACAAAAATATCCTGTTTGTGATTTTGGATTCGCAGAATAACTCCGGCCAAAAGGGAATTGCCGCTTTAAGCGGAGTTGATGGCAAGACGAAAGTTGTTATTGATTTAACAGGCACTTCTCAAGAAGCGACTCAACCTGCCCACATCCATGAAGGTTCATGTCCTGCAGTTGGTGATGTCAAATACCTCCTGACGACTCTTTCAGGCGGGAAGTCGCAAACAGAGCTTGACGTTGCGCTTGATGAGATTAAAAAGCAACTTCCTTTGGCGGTTAATGTCCACAAAAGCCCCCAAGAGGTCCAAACTTATGTTGCCTGCGGAGATATCAAATAGTCTCCGAAATTATCAAGGTAATTTTCCCAAATTGATATAATTTCAGTAAATGATTGACTATTATCTTGGCGTGGACGGCGGGGGGACCAAAACTCAGGCGGTTTTGATTGATTCGGAGGAGGAAGTAACCGGCCGAGGACAAGCAGGTGGTTCGAATCCGGCGGTTTTTGGTATAAAAAAATCGCTTGA
>CAZBJS010000082.1:0-1948 GCA_964492295.1 uncultured Gammaproteobacteria bacterium | reverse complement strand
TGCCTCCGAAGTTGAAACTCGACCAAGCCCTGCGTCTGCCCGAAAGGTATAAGGTGCAACTTTGCCGTTTTGCATCCAGTGAGTAAATTCGCCATATGAGCGGTTATTTAAGGAATCGTAGCCTTCCGGCCAGAATATCTTGTATTGGGTCGCAAAATTGTTCTCCAAAAATGCCCCGTCTACTCCCCAAGAGCGGTAAAATCCTTGATTTTTCGCAACAAACTCAAGTATCGAATTTGTCGGAAAAACATTTTCCCGCAAACTAAACGAAAAATATTTTTGAGCAAAGTAGAAAACGTGAACAAACGACACAAAGATTACAAAAATTACCGCCAGTTTGCGCATATTTCTTGATAAACTACCAGTAAAAATTAAAAAACCTGAGAGTACAAAAACAACAAGTGGAATCACCAAGTTTCTCAAGGACACAAGAGCATTTTGTTGGGGAGTAATTGTAGAAATTATTTGGAAATAGGGAAAATTAAAAATCTTAACCCCTATCAAGTAAAAAACACAGACAGCGTAGAGAAATGCAAAACAAGCAAGAACTTTTAAAATTGACTTATTTTGGGATTGAATCCATTTTTCAACTCCGAAAGCTGCCAAAGCCGAAAGGCAAAATGCCGGAATAAAAAGAACCCTGTTGGCAATCGAGGACGAAAGGAAGGGTATCGGCAGCGACAACAAAAGTCTTGAGGTCGGCAGATCAAAGGTAGTCGAAGTTGTAATCAGTGCAAAAATTGCCAAAAAAACAACCAGTCGATTTTTTGCCTCATAAAAAATCGCATAGACGGCAAAGATTAGAGCTGCGATTCCCACAAAAAGAAGCCCCTCATAATATTGGGCACTGCCCCCTCTGAAAAAATTCCAGGTCGCCGGGTGGCCGAAAAAATCGGGCGCCAGATAAGTCAGAATGGCCTCAGGTGGCAGTAGAAATTCAAAAAGTTTTTCTTTTAAGGTTACAAGGGAGCGAGCACTGGCAAAATAAAGCTCGGCTGATGGTAGAAGCTGGATCGAGGCAGTCGAGAATCCGAGCACAAATGCTAAGGCAAGCTTCCAGTTTTTAAAAACCGCCGATATGCCCCTGCCCCAAAGCCTAAATATCAGATAAGACAACACAAAGGCGACCATGTAAATTGATGTTTGGATATAGCCGCCAAACAAGGAGAAGGCGATGCCCAAAGAAATCAAGACCAAAAACCTCTTATTGGGGGCTACCAAGTATTTTTCGATCGCATAAAGTATTAATGGTAACCAGACAATTGAATGAGGCGACATAACAACTTCTTCTCCCCAAGTTAAAATAAAAGGGCTGAAACCAAAGGTAATTGCCCCAAAAAGACTGGCAAGCTTTGAAAGCTTTAAATTTTGCAGATATAAAAATGTAAAGAAAGCAGCCAGAATTGTCGGAGTGATTCTCAAAAAGTGCCAAAAGCTAATTTGAGAGAGGAAAAATCCGAAGATATTCAGAGGGTAAAAAACGGCCGTTTGAAAATCGGCCATATGGGGATGGCCGGAAAAAGCATACGGACTCCAGAGAGGAATTTCAAAATTTTTAATCGAATCAAGAGTTATTTTGTAAAAAGGAAAATATATTCTTAGTTGATCCAAACCGGAATTCTTATACGGCAAATTCTCTCCATACGGTGCGTAAAAAGACACCAACAAATTCCCATTTAAGTTAACCTTCCCCAAAAAAATCGGCCAAAAGAGAATTAAGGTCAAGAAGGTAAAGATGGTAAAGACGACTAAGGGGGTTTTTGGGGATTTGTTCATCCCACTATCCTACCATCCTAATATTCCAATACCTAAAACAGAGTATAAATAAACGGCGCCACACCAGTCGCTTGGGCAAAGATTAAAAGCAGTCCAAAAAGAAGAAGAACCAAGACGAAGGGGATCAAAAACCAGAGTTTGGCTTCCCAGAGAAACTTTAAAAGCTCTCCGG
>CAZBJS010000081.1:0-1956 GCA_964492295.1 uncultured Gammaproteobacteria bacterium | reverse complement strand
GATAAAGCTTTAAAGATTAATTCTTCTTTTGCTTTTGGATAACCGGCAATATAATTTTTGGAATTTAGATCAACAATTAAAATACCTTCTTCAAAAGCTTTAGCTCGGGCCATGAGTTGACCATTCTTATTAAAAACTATACTGGCACCGTCAAAGATAAGATCGTCATTGCCACCAACCTGATTGATATATAAAATTGGCAATTGGTATTTTTCGGACGAGGCCGCGATCATCTTTTCTCGAAGCTTCTGTTTTTCAAGAGTAAACGGCGATGCGGAAAGATTGATGATTAAATCGACTTTTTCCTTTGAGAGTGCTTCAATTGGGTCAAAATGATAGCGGGGCTGCCTCCAAAAATCACGATCGTTCCAAAGGTCTTCACAAATGGAAATGCCGATTTTTTTGTTTTTGAAAACAAGTATTTGTGGTTTATCGGCAGCTTCGAAGTAGCGACCCTCATCGAAAACATCATAGGTTGGCAAAAGCGATTTATGGAATAGATCCTGAATCTTGCCATTTGATAGGAATGCGGCCGCATTAAACAGTGGTTTTCCATTTTTGTTTTGACTTTTGACGGCGGTACCAACCAAAACTGGTGATAATGACTTTGTCGCGCGAGCAAGTTTGATAAGCGTCTGCCAGGCTTTTTTTATAAAGCTCGGATAAAGCAATAGGTCACGTGGCGGATAACCCAAAAGGGCAAGTTCACAAGTGACACAAAAATCAGCCCCTTTTGATTTTGCAACACTGGCAAATTTCTGGATTTTTTTGGCGTTACCCTCAAGATCGCCAACAGACGGATTGATTTGCAAAAGAGCTATTTTCATAATTTATTGGATTTTAAGAATTTTTTATGCCATTCAATCGTTTTTATTAATCCATCTTTAAGTGAAATCACAGGTTGCCATTTTAGAAGCTTCTTTGCTTTCTCTCCTTGGCAATAAAAACGAAACATTTCATTTTCTCGATATGGAAGATCACCTAATCTCCATTTGAGGCGATAGTCTGTTAATTTGACAATCATCTCAACAACCTCTTTTACCGTGTGTTCTTCTCCTGTTCCTAAATCAATTATTTCACCAATTGCCTTTTTGTTTGTGGTTGCGAGAAGGAAGCCATCTACTATATCAGAAATATAATGAAATTCACGTGTCTGTTGACCCTTAGTGACCTGGATTGGCAGAGATTTTAGGCAACTGGTGATAACATCGGGGATTAACATTTCTCCCGTTTGATGTGGTCCATATGTTAAAAAAGGACGAAGAGTAACTATCGGGAAAGCTGTAGTTCTGGTGAGCATTTGACAACAATGACTCGCAGCTACTTTCGATGCCGCGTATGGTGAAAGAGGGCTCTCTCGTTGCTTTTCATGAAACGGAACTGGATTATCTCCATACTCGTCACAAGTTCCAGTGTTAACGAAAGCCTTAATATCCCATTTGGTCATACAATTAATCAAATTAATTGTCCCCCAAACATTTGTCTCTAGATTTTCTTTAATTAGAGAAGCAGATTGGTCCCGTTTAACACAAGCAGCAAGGTGAAAAATAACTCTAAAGTCTTTCTTTTTAAGAGCTAGTTTGAGATGATGCTTATCGCGAAGATCAGCCTCTAGAATTTTAATACGAGTCAGAACGTCTTTTAGTCTCCACACAGACGAGGTGGGTCTTTTTAGAATTGAAACATTGGCTCCCTTTTGCAACACTGATCGAACTAAATTCGCTCCTATAAATCCGGTTGCTCCAGTAACCAGCACATCAAGATTTTTAAAATCATTCATAACTAAAAACTTTTTAGACGGTACCTGAACATATTAAAAAGGAACTCAAATATAGTTAAATAACCTACATTAGAAGAACCACCAGCGCGAGGTGTAAATGTAGCCGGTATTTCCTTTATTGATAATTTCTTACTTTTTGCTTTGATTAACAGTTCAGCATCTAAAAACCAATCGTT
>CAZBJS010000080.1:0-2070 GCA_964492295.1 uncultured Gammaproteobacteria bacterium | reverse complement strand
GGCGAGGTCTTTTTCTGAAAACCGATAAGTTATGGTCAATGGCGTTTTTGTAGAAAACACACCCTTCATAAGAGTTGTCGTTGGTTGGGGGCAATCTGTGCAAGCCCCTTTTGTTATTTTAGATACTGGTTTTACCGGTGATTTACAAGTAACACCCAAGATAGCAAGAGAACTTGGCCTCCAAGTTGTTGGTGTTATTAAAACACAAATTGCTAACGGCGATGTTATTGAAGTCCCCGTAGCTCTTGCGATTGCCGCAATGGAAGGAGCGGAAAACTACATTCAGGTTTTAATATCGGATAGTATGCCGTTAGCGGGTATTGGCTTTTTATCAAAGTTTGGCTATAAAGCTATCATTGATTGCAAATACAGAAATATTGCATTGGAGAGGGTAACTTAGTGAGTAGTGACGCGGCCGGGTTTTTCTTTACAAAAATTTTTAAGATATTATAATTGAGTTAGTCCTTTGACAAAGGAGAGTGAGAAGAAAGTGTCCAGGAAGAATCTGCTGACATCAGTTATAGTTATGGTCGCCGCAATTTACCTTTTGGTTGCGGGGTTAAGCAAAAACAGGGTTTCGGCCGAGAAGGATTTCCCTCAAGGACTGATTGCCGTGGCCAGTGCGGAGGAGATATTTCTACTGGACCCCCAAACCGGACAGACCTGGGAGTTAATTAAGACCCCCATTCAGCGAGGCGAAGAGGTAGATTTGCGGGATGTAACCTGGTCTCCCGATGCTTCAAAAATAGGAGTGACAAAGGTATTCTTGGATAACGAACGTTTCCAAATGACCTTGACAATCTTTGATTTTGCCACGGGCAGGTCGTGGAGGTTTGAAGTGGAGGGCCCTTTTACCTGGCTGGCTGACTCTGAAACCATCTACCTTGAGCAGAGCAATTCGGTCTATCGGCTGAATTTGGAGACAAGCGAAACTAAATTGGTCTTGGCTGACCTTGGTGAATATGGCGGCTGGATTATTTCCCCGCTTGATGAAACATTGATTTATTCACAAGATGAAGACGGCGATCAACCAACCAAGATACGGCAGGGAGACAAGGAAAGAATTATTCCAGCCGAGAAACTTTCTTTAATCTCTATCGGTGGTTCTTTTTCGTCCGACAACCGATTTGCCCTAATCGGTTTTGGATATGAGTTTTCTGATTTTGCCGTGTTTGAATTGCCTTCTTTTACTTGGCAGATACTGCCTCATAATGAAGAGACAATGCATTGGTACGCTAAACTATCGCCCGAGGGCGAACAAATTGTTTCAGAAGAACGAGGCGGAACCTACGCTGATTATGACGAGGAAGTTTCCCCGCCTTCTTATGGAAACCTTCACTGGTGGCAATTTGAAGAAGGACAGGGTTGGCAGAAAATACGGTCAACGCCAATAATTCCCAATGTCTATGACCAGTGGCCTTGTTTTTCCCCTGATGGCCAGAAAGTTGCTTTTATCAGAGAGCAGCAAGCCGAGGACGGCTCAATAGATAAGTCCTCAATTTTTCTTTGGAACAATCAGGGAATCAATCTTTTGCAATCTTTATCAGCCCGCCCTCATCTGATTGATTGGTCGCCTCGGCCATTGGATAAAAATATTCTGCAGCATCTTCCCTTCAGTGATGCAGCGAGAGCCGAAGAGGAAGAAGAGGACTTGACAATCTTCTTTCAAAAACACCCCCTGATTAAAGACCTTCCGTTTGTCTCTTCGGAATTCAAGATTGAACTCCCGGATGAAAATGATGTTTATGAAATAACTATTTTTGGCGAACTCAATCGCCCTAAACAGTATCCGGCTTATCTTGAACAGTTAAAGAAAAATAAACAATTAGCTCTTCAGTGGATAAAAGATAAAGGGGTTGATCCAAACTCTTTTATAATTCACTGGGAGCCCGAAGAAGTAACCAAGTTCTAGTTCAACAATGCCCTCGTGCCGTCTTAAACAAGTGAGACGGCTTTTTGTTTTTTCTAAAAATTGACCAAATAATAAACCGCTTTATACAAGAAACCCCGCCCTTGAACAAGAGTCCGGGCGGGGTGGGCCTGCCCGCAATGCTTGGTAGAGCGTCGCCG
>CAZBJS010000079.1:0-2071 GCA_964492295.1 uncultured Gammaproteobacteria bacterium | reverse complement strand
GGGTTTTTGGCAATTTGGGTTTTGACGGAGACTATTTTCTTTTCGGTTTTCGGCAAACTTTTTCATAAATTTCTTGCCAGACTTTCAATCACTCAAATCAACCGACACTTCGGTTTTATTCCGGCTTCCATAAACGCTATTTTGTTTCTAGCTTTTAGCCTAATTTTTGTGGTTTCGCTTCCCTTAAGAGCTGACATCAAAAAAGACATTTTTGACTCCAAAATAGGGTCTATCCTTGTAAATCAAACAAGTTTTATCGAACGGCCATTCACCAGTATTTTTGGCCCAGTCGCCAAGCAAAGCCTGACTTTCTTGACCGTCAGGCCTGAAGAAAAAGGCTCGATTCCCCTGGAGTTTACCCAAAGAGAGCTCTCTGTTGATTTTGAAAGCGAAAGGAGAATGTCAGAGCTTGTTAATACAGAAAGGGTCAAATTTGGCGCAAGACCCCTAGTTTGGGATGAAAAAATAGCTCAGGTCGGCAAAACCCACTCCCAAGATATGTTTGAGAGGGGTTATTTTTCCCATTATTCACCAGAGGGCAAAGACGTTGGTGACAGATTGACAGAATCGCACATTGACTACAATTTTGCCGGAGAAAATCTGGCTTTGGCTCCGGATGTCACAAGAGCCCATTCTGGTCTGATGAATAGTCCCGGCCACAGAAGAAATATTCTTGATCCGGCTTTTTCCAAAATCGGCATTGGGGTAATTGACGGAGGGATTTATGGAAAGATGTTCACCCAAGTGTTTACTGATTAAGCACTGGTTATAGCCAAATTAGCGGTTACGACCCATCCTTGCGGATGCTGCGAGGTCTCATAAGGTCTTAAGTTTCCTTCTCGATCAACAATGAAAAGTTCTTCATCTCTCCTGCCATATTGAGTCGCCAAAATGTCTTGGGCGGTTAAAATTCTATCTTCAACAATTTGAGCTTCTTTCACAAAACCACGAATTCTCATTCCCCTTGAGATAAGAGCGTTGTCATGAGGCCAAATGGCTCCATTATGGTATGCTTGCGGTTCCCCATCAGAAAAGCGTGGCGATTTGCTTGAAAGGGTCCTGATGCCAAAAGGAGTCAGCATATCAGGAACCATTAATCTACTAACAAGGAAGGGTTCCTTATCTGAATCAACGATACCGGAAGCCAACAGGTGGCCGGAGTTTGAAACAATTTCAGCAACTTGCTGATTTTTGCCATCCAAAGCGTAAGCAAATGTTCCGTCCCTTGGCATCCAAAAGTCCTCATTGAATTTAGTTTTAAGGACACCCGCTTTCTGATAAAGTTTTTTGGCATACTCAACGTCTCCCATTTGCCTGTAAAGCTGGGCAGCTTTCAAGTATGCCTCAAAGAGGTAACCCTGGACTTCAACAAGGGCGATTGGTTCTTCTGGTCTAACGCCAGGGGCAATTTCAATCGAATCATTAGAATCTTTCCACCCTTGATTTATAAGAGTATGGCGGTTTTTGGTTTTGTACCTTACATAGCCATCGCCATGGGTGTCCCCATAATTTTCCACCCAATCAATAGCCATTTTGATATGAGGGTCAAGAAATTTAAATAGTTTAACATCCTTGGTAATTGACAAGTACCTTGAAGTTGTAGAGATGAAAAGAGGCGTAGAATCAATAGATGGGAATGCGTACACTCTTCTTTTGCCTCTTTCACCCTCGACGTACCAGTTATTAGCTTCAAGCCTATCTAATATTTCCTGATTTTTTCCATACCCAGCTTCGTTCTCCATATACCCGCCCTCTTCTCTTTTTTCATGAATGATCTTACCTGGTTCCTCATCATTAGATTGATTAACTCTTTTCCCTTGGAATATTGCCATAGTGATAAGACTATTTCTGACCGGTTTTAGAAGGTCAACCCTTTCAGGATGCTTTTCATAAATATCCATCAAAAATATTGAGGAAATAGCTGCGTCCCTGCCGAAGAAAACGCCAAAATTTTGATCTGGAGCGGAAGCGAGTAATCCCTCCTTTGGGTGGACTACTTTGTGAAGGTCTGCAGAAGCCCAGCCATTTACTCTTTCAGCCAATTCTACTGCTGCCATGTATTATTATAGGT
>CAZBJS010000078.1:0-2229 GCA_964492295.1 uncultured Gammaproteobacteria bacterium | reverse complement strand
GGACTATTTCTTCTTGTGCCAAACTGGTATCTAAAGCTACGCCTTGTCTTGCGTTTTTAGGTTGTTGGTCTAAAAATAATCTTAAATCACCTTTGTCACCTATTGAGTAAAATAGGTTGTCGGCTCTTCCCGTAAATTGGCCGACTCTATCGAGTACCTGCCAAGTTGTTGCGAAATAAGAAACTTGGAATTGGAGTTCATATTGATAAACTTTCTCTACGACTCTTTCGATTAAATCCGCTGAATTTTCTTTTATATCCAAAAAGAGTTTTTGTTTTTCGGCCTTTGTCCTTCTTGCCAATTCTTCAATGTTGGGGACAACCCCGGATAGGCCAATTAACCTTCGGCAAAGGTCATAAGCTAACAGTTGCCATTCTTCTTCATGGGTAATCACAAGTCTGCCCAAAGAGCTTCTAACATCGGCTTCTGCAAAGTTGACACCGGCATCGATGGATTGTCCAAGCCTATCGAACGTATTGGCGCCGCGGTGAGCGACGGTCACAGGATTAAATTGCCGAAGTTTTTGGTGTGTCTCCTCGGCAATTTCTTCAATCCTGCCGAAGTCTTCGTTTGCGGGCGAAAGTACCTTAATCGCTTCGGAAGCAAGAAGCGCGCCCCCTAGCGTGACTAAGGCGTGGTTTAGATCACGCCTTGTGATCTTATATTCTTGACGAACATACTTGAGCCGTTCATTCATAAATTTATGGGTAATTATACCTGAAAAATGAAAGAGGAGACAAAGGGGGAATAACTATCATTCGAAGATTTTGCCAAAGACAAAAACTACCAAAATTCCCGCAAGAAAAATAAATGTGCTAAGGTTATTTCTATTTTTTTGATATCTTTCATGCAAGTTTGGAATAAGGTCGGTTGCCGAAATATAAAGAAAAAATCCAGCGGTAAGGGATAAAAATAGAGAAATATTTTTTTCAATTAAATCGGCAAAGAAATATGCTGCCAGTGCCCCCAAAATTGCAGTTAGGGCAGAGAGAAAGTTGTAGGCGAGGGCCTTGCGTCTTGACAGCCCGTTTGCGAGTAACACCCCCATATCGGCAATTTCTTGGGGGATTTCATGTGCTCCGACAGCTATGGATGTGGCAATTCCCAATGGAATGCTTGTTAAAAAACTGGCGGTGATTGCTACACCGTCGATTAAGTTATGGAGTGAATCGCCAATTAAAACAAGCGAAGTTGGAGTTTTTTCTATATGGGTGTGATGCAGATGAAAAACGTGGATAAATCTTTCGGCAAAGAAAAATATAACAAAGCCCACAAGAGCCGCCCCTAAATAGTTGATGTCACCTGCTTCCTCGGCTGCTTCCGGTAAAAGATCAAAGAAAACGAATGCTAATATTACGCCTGCCGCAAAGGAGACAAGATGACCTAAAGTATCCTCGGGAATTTTTCCTCTAACGAGAAGAAATAAAGAACCGACAAGTGAGAGGATTGAACCGATGAAAGTGAATAAAAGAATGTAGAAAAGAATCATTCTGAGGTGGTTTATGGCTGAGTTCCCAAGTTTAGCCCGTCGTCTTTAGTTTTTTCATACTGGGCAAAAAGGTCGGCGGCGACCGGGTTAACTTTTTTCATCTCCTCAATAACCTTTTCGCGAATTAGAAAGGTGGTAATTTGGACCTTGCCTTGGCTTTGGGCCCACTGAGCGACTTTCGTGGCAAGTTCAAACCCATCCGAAGGATTCAAGCCCGCGGCAGTGACCACTCGGGCAATTTTGTCCTGGTCAAACTCCTCTTTCGTGGAGTCTTTTTTGATGACTTGAAGGTTCATGGGTGGTAAGGATTATTATATTGGGTTGGGAGAAATTAGTAAATGCTACTTCCCAATAATTCCCCTGATTATAATGAAGACGGGTGCCAACTCACGGAGTAGTTCGGGATCATATTTTTCCTGGAATTCCTTAACTTTATCGAGAGAATCTCCTTGTTTGATTCCAAGTCTCAAGTCAAAAAATTCTCTAAGTATTCTTGTGTGTGGGGCATATTTTCCTCCATAATCTTCTCCAAGTTTTATTCTTAAGATTTCTTCCGTTTGATACCACAGTGTTGAATCAGGAGAAGGCTGGATCAATCCAATATCATGACGGAGATGGCTCTTTGCCTGTCTGATTCTCCTTCTTGTTCCTTTTGATAACCTTATTCGCTCAGGCGACATAACATACTTTGCAAGAAATTTGCCGCCAAATTCTAGCACAAATTAAGTTTTACTTCAAAG
>CAZBJS010000077.1:0-2253 GCA_964492295.1 uncultured Gammaproteobacteria bacterium | reverse complement strand
ATTTTGCCTTCTGGGGTTTCGACTTCGACAATTTCGCCTACTTTTTTGCCGAGAAGTGCACTGCCGATTGGGGAACTGGTTGAGATTTTTCCCTTTGCGGGATCGGCTTCCAGTTCCTCAACGACGTTAAACTCCATTTGTGACCCGTTGGCTTCAACGGTAACTAGGCAACCGAATGTGACAATCCCTGATTTTTGCTTTTCGACGACGTTGCCCACCCTGAGTAAATATTTAAGCTCACGAATACGGCTGTCGATTTGGGAAAGTTCGTCTTTCGCAGCATGGTACCCCGCATTTTCGGAAAGATCACCTTGCTCTCTGGCATTTGAAAGGTTGGTTACTACCTGAGGACGTCTGGCTTCAAGTTCCCGAAGTTCTTTTTTAAGATTTTCAAAGCCCTCTTTGGTGAACTGAAAACTTTGCTTTTTTGCCATGGGTTCTATTTAGTCTAAGTTTTCTGGGTAAAGGAAAGCAAATAAAGAGAGAAAATAAGCAGGTATTTGAAATTGTCGACAAGTTCAATGCTTTGGCTTAGAATAAAAAGAGAAGGCAACAGTAATAAGTTGAAAAAAGTAATACCAAAACGAGCAGTTATTTTTTCACTTTTTATTTTGATTGCTGCACTTGCCTATGCAATCATCCGCTATAATATTATTAAAGGTGATTCGTGGAGCAAATTACCCCTTTTTGTAAGTAATAAAGCAATTGCGCTTAGTGCAGTTGTTTTTATCGCCATCTCCTTCCTTCTTGGTCCGCTGGCGCGTTTTTGGCCGCGCAAATTTGTCTCTTTACTCTATCTGCGAAAATACTTCGGTCTTTTGGGTTTTGGGCTTGCGGCCGTGCATACTCTTATCTCACTGTTACTATTTACCCCTGGATATTATCCAAAATTTTTCAGCATTGAGGGAAAGTTAAACTTTGTAGGAGAACTGTCGATGTTATTTGGAGTTCTTGCATTCTTCATTTTTCTTATTATAGCTGTGACATCGATTCCTTCAGTTGAAGCGCTAATTGCACCAAAGCGATGGAAAACTATTCAGAGATTGGGATATCTAGCATTTGTTTTTGTGATGCTCCACGTGGCCATCATGGGCGCAGCAGGATGGTTGAAACCAGAAGGTTGGCCCGGAGGGTTATTGCCGATCAGCCTAATCGCGTTCGTCGTCATTTTGGTGACTTTACTCATAAGAATTATAGTTTTTGTGCTTCCATTTTAGCCTCCAGCTGGTTAGATTAATCCGACTTGACAACCTATAGTGTTTCCTATATAATGCACGTTCATGAAAAACACTATAGGTTCCAAGCGCCTTTTTTTGGCGTGTCTTCAAATCACTGCCGCTTGCCTTGCGGTTTTATCTCTTGTGACGGCCGGCAATCAAGATGTTTTTGCTGAGCCTAAATCGGCTGATCTAATTGAGGACATCCCCGACAATAATCCCAGTCAGCACCCTTCGGGCAAAGACCGCAATCTCGAGCACGGTAAATCACAAACACAGGGTAAATCGCCATCTAATCCTGATGGCGGCGGTGCTGACAAGAGACGCGATGCTGGTGACGGTGCCCAAGGCGGGACACAAGGAAACGGTGACTTTGATGACAACAACGGCTGTGGCAATGATAATGATTTTGCAGATGACAACAATGGTAACTGTGGTGGCAAGCCAAAGCCGAGCGCGAGCCCTAAACCGAAACCTTCACCTTCCCCAAGCCCATCTCCCTCACCAACTCCAGCTCCAACTCCAACTCCATCCCCGTCACCATCACCTTCCCCAAGCCCATCTCCCTCACCAACTCCTGGGGTTCTGGGCATTTCAACTTTACCGGCAACGGGTGCTGATCTTTTGAGGTATGCCTGGATTCTGACTCTTCTCCCTATCGGTCTTGCCATGTCCAGATATAAAAAGGGACAAGGTCTCCGACTTTCGACTAGGATTTTTCCAGGCAAGTGATTGTAATTGAGTAAGCTTTATTTTTGGAGTTATTCTTCAAATCGGCTTCGCAGTTGTCCTTTTTAAATACTGCTCCTTGCGGAATTTGCGTAAAAACTTGGCTGTTGGTAGTCCAGCCGTTTGCCTTCATTATTTCAATATAGAAGTTATAGATTTCGGGCCAAGATGCCTGACTTGTGAAGAAGATTGTTACCGGTTGAGAGCATTCGTCGGTTGCAAAAAAGCAGAGATTTTTCCTCTCCTTTGGCTCCCAGGTGGCTACTTTTGGATACTTAACAATAGATTGCGCTGTTTTTTGGGTTTG
>CAZBJS010000076.1:0-2257 GCA_964492295.1 uncultured Gammaproteobacteria bacterium | reverse complement strand
CCAGAAAAAAGGCCGTGAGAAGTGCGACTATTCCGTTCTCAAAAAGTTTTTTGGCCAGAAAGTAAGAAAGTATTACCGTGAGAACTCCAAAAAGTGCTGAGGGGAAACGTATGGCAAATTCGCTAACGCCAAAAATAGCAACTGATGGAACTGTTGCATAAATATAGCCAGGAGGTTTGTAATCCCCAAAGGCAGCAAAATTAGTCAATGGTAAAAACCTGCCATGCTCGTCATGGCCGGTTTTTAAAATAGAGTAGGCATTATAGCCCAATGACGCCTCGTCCCAATAAAGAGACGGTGGAACTTCACCTAATTTATAAAATCTAAGAAATGCTGCCAGTAAAATAATTCCGGCAAGAAAATAGTTTTTCATTTTTGTTTAGATAAACTACTCATGGTCCTTGCGGCCGTGGTATTTTCTTCCGCTTTGCGGATTCTGGCTCATCCCCAGTTTGAAAACTGGGTTTTTCGCTCGCTCGGAATAGAAATGAAGCCAGCCCTATGATAGCAAATATTTTGTGGGTATAGGCAACAATAGCAGCATCAAGAGTCAAAAAAGGTAAAACTGGGATGATTGCCAAAGCAGCCAGTGGTAGGTAGTGCTTTTTTACAATAATATTGTAGATAAAATACAACCATCCCAAAAGGCCAAGAAGTCTGGTCGAGTTATAGATCAAAATTGGATCAAAAGCGTTAAAGTAGCAGCGGGCAAACTCCGAGCCGAAAATACCAACTTTATTATGTAAAAACCTTGTAACTAGAACCGGTTGATCGGGACCGTCAATTGTTTGCTCGAAAAAGATCCGTGGAGGGAGAGCTTGCAGGGCAGTTTTGTAGTTACATGGGGGCAGTGACCAGCCGCCTTTGGTAAGGATAAATAGGGCAATAATGGTAATAAAAAATATCCTCATTCTGTCTCTGAGATTCTAAAGACCAGGTCACCGTTTGACGATCGGATTTCCTTTAAGACTTTTTCCGGATGGGCTTGCCAATAAGGGGTCACTACTAACGCCTTTCCTTGTTTTGTCTTTTCCCAGCTGGCGCCGAAAAATTCGTACTTGTCAAATCTAGTCTTGTCCCAAGATTCCCCCTGATATAGGAACGGGTCAAACTTAGTGTAAAAAAGGGTATATATGTATGGCCAGCCATAGTAATTGCTGATGGCTACAGTCGAGTAATCATTCTCAATCTCCTTTACATAAGTGAGCATTTCCTTATAGCCAACTGACCAATCAGGCCCTTTCTCTTTGGGGTAGTGAACATGATAAAGATGCAGATAAGTTATCAAATTGTAGAGAAAAACTACGGCCAGGGCAGATAAAATTATTCTTTTTAAGGTTTTTTGCTTTTTGTAGGACAAGATGATAGAAAAACCGTAGGCTGAGAATATAGACCATAGTGGAACAACTGTGATGAAACGTAGTGCGTGAGGCGTCGGTTCAGCAATAGCAGCTGGTAAGGGGGAAAGGATAAGCCAAGAAAGTAATAACTTAGCTCTCTTGGTGTTTTCTTTAATCAAAGAGATCAATCCTAAAATTACCAGAGGCAGTTGAGCGATATAAATATGACCCATTCCCGGTACGGAATGGCGGCCAATAGTGTCACCAGCAATAAATAAAAAATTTGGAGAAAAATGTGAAAGATAGCCTGTTGTCAATTTCTCCTCAAGATTGCCTCTGTGGAAGATACTGACAGCCTTTCCTCTTGTTATAGCGCTCTGGAAATTTAAAACAGTCGGAGCGGCTAAGATTATAAAAGTTAAAACTGGCAAGACAAGCCGCCACTTAATTTTCAGAAGATCATGCCGATAAATGTAAATAAGGCAAACAAGGAAAAATGGGATCCAAATTCTGGCGGCATGGTAAGAATTAAACGCCAAGCCGAAACTCGCGGCGGCGGCGATTAGAAGCTTTTGGTTACCCCGCGAATAGAGAAAAAGGGTAATTCCTAAGATCTCGAAGAAAAGCATTATGTTGGCCTCAAAGCCAGCTCTGGAAAATTGGAGGTGCCAGGGTGATATTGCCAGTGAAAAAGCTGCCACCAGAGCCAGCAGCTTGCTTTTGAAAAGTTTTTTTACCAGAAAATAGACGACTGGGATAGTTAATGTACCAAGCAAAGCGGATGGGAATCTAACTGCGAATTCACTAAGCCCAAAAATAGCAATTGATGGAATTAATAAGTAAGCATACAGCGGTGCTTTATAGTCGTCGAAGGATCTGATAGTTAGCGGCAAGAAATTGCCATATTCATCCCGACC
>CAZBJS010000075.1:0-2383 GCA_964492295.1 uncultured Gammaproteobacteria bacterium | reverse complement strand
CGGGCGCCGAATGCAGGATCAAAACCCTTCTTGGCAACCATTTTGGCAAGATCATAGGTAACTTCTAGGCTAATATTTTTGGAGTCCTTAAGCTGTTTGGCAAGCCTTGCCAGCATTAGTTCGGTTACTTGGACAACCTGATCAGGGGAAAGTGGATGATAGACAATGACGCCATCGAAGCGATTGACAAGTTCTGGCGTAAAAAGTCCCTTTGTGAGAACAAACTCAATAAGTTTTTTCCCCAAATCCCCCTCCGAGCCTCGCTTGGCCTCGCCTTGCGAGGCTAGTTGTTCTCGGATGAATTCGGCGCCGGCATTGGAAGTGGCAATGATAATTACGTTGTCGAAGCTGACTTTTTTGCCGAAAGCATCTGTTAAAAAGCCTTCGTCAAGAATCTGCAAGAAGAGATTGTGGACTTCGCGGGTGGCTTTTTCAAACTCATCAAGCAATAGAAGGGTGTAGGGATTTTCGCGGATTAGCGTTGCCAGCTGTCCCGGTCTTTGGCTGTTGGCATCGCCGATCATTCGTCCCAAAGCATCGCTTTCCTGGAACTCGCTCATGTCAAGCCTGACCATGCGATCCTCCGAGCCAAAATATGCTTCGGCCAAGGCTTTGGCGGTTTCGGTTTTCCCTACGCCCGTAGGGCCGAGAAAAAGAAATGAACCAATTGGTCGAGTCCCTGATTCGATTTCGGCCCGGGCCCGGCGCATGGCGCGAGCAAGAGCTTCGATGGCTATATTCTGGCCGATTATCCTCTTGTGTAAAAGTTCCTCAAGATTTTTAAGTTTGGCGGCTTCAGATTCTTGAATTTTGCCAACTGGAGTCTTGGTTTTAAGACTTAAAATTTCATCAACAAGCGGCAGGTTGACAATTTTGTTGCCCCGTGATTTGGCCTCAGCGATTGCGTCCTCAAATAATAGAATTGATTTTTCCGGCTGTTTTCTGTCCGCGACTAATCGATCTGATTTTTGGGCAATTTCCAAAATTGCTTCGAAATTGGTCTTGACACCTTCTTTTTGAAAGGCTTCGAGGGCTTTGCCAATGAGAATACTGGTTGTTTCCTCGACTGTGCTCTCTGCAATGTCGATCCGCTCAAAAAGAGAAGCAAAATTGCCGTTTGGCCGGATGAATTGATTGAAGTCATCCGGGGTGGTGATGCCCACAATTGGCAAGGAATTGTCCGTGAGAATAGATGTCAAAACTTCGGTAATGTCGATGCGACCTTCTTTGGTGGCGGCCAGGCGGTCTATGTGGTCAATTGCCAAAATGATATTGCCGGCGCCTTTAGCTTCGGCAAAGACTGCCTCGAAGTTATTTTTGATATCGACAAGGGTTTCTTTTTCACCTGCGCCGGCTGAAGCAAGTGCGATCGTATCCAAAAGCATCACCCGTTTGCCGGCAAGCCCAGGCAGTTGCCCGCGAGAGATAGCTGCCGCCAGCTCGAAAAGAGTGTTGTGCCTGCCTACCCCGGCTTCGCCAACCAAAAGGACATTGTTGTTTTGAGCTCTTGAGAGGATTTTTTCGATTTGGGAAAGTATTTCTTGTTTGGAAGGAGAGGCAAGCCGCATACTGGTTAATTCGGTGGCGAATCTGTCGAGAGTATTAGTGTAGCCAAAGCTGAGCATTTGGCCGATTGGGGTGACAGAGACCTTGTTGGGGGCCGAAAGATGATTTTCTAAGTAGTCAAGAAGAATTGCTAAATCTTTTTGCTTGATGTTTTTTTGGTCAAAATAGTTTTTGGCAGCTGGCCATTTTTGAAAGATGTTCATAAGCATTGCTGATTTTTTCTGACCGGTAACAAGTCCCAATGAAGCTGGTTTTGCCAGATTATCAAGATTTTTGATAAAGCTCTCGTCAAAAAACACGCCAAGAAGTCTGAAGTATTGCGACTTGGCGAGTTTTGTCAGAAAAGTTTTGGAATTGCCTAAGTCCTCTTCAAAAAAGGTGTTGTTGACAAATTCCAAGTAGAGGGGAAGCGACAAGATGGGAAGACCGGCCCAGGCGGCAATGCCTACCAGATCAAAGATCCCAAGTAAAATGGTGGCCAAGATCCAGGCCAAAATTAAGGCGATTCTGACTGCGGCGCCAACCAGACTTGAGGTGATGTTAAAGGTGATCCGGTCAAAGAGCCCACTTACCCCAAATTTTTGCGATTTGCCGACGACTGCTAGCCTTCTGTAAGGATCAAAAAGGTGGCCGATTAGATGGCCGATACTGAAAAATTTCGGCGTTGCGGCCAGTTGCTCGAGCCTCTTGTTAACAAATTGCGGTAGGGCGACACTGTAATGCCAGGAAAAAAAATTGGGCTTGTGGGCAGGTTTGTCCATAGTTTAAATTTAGCACACTCCGTTTGATTTTGCGCCTTGCCTTGTGCTAAATTGCG
>CAZBJS010000074.1:0-2420 GCA_964492295.1 uncultured Gammaproteobacteria bacterium | reverse complement strand
TTTCTTCACAGAAAAAGTCTACGTCAATGTCCCCCAAACATCAAATTAGCCTCGCGGGGCGAGGTCTTGCAAGGCTAAATTAAAAATTATGAAGATTACATTTTCTGCGGTGCACTAATGCCAAGAAGGTTCAATGTATTTAAAAGCGCCGTTTTTGTTGCCAATATCAAACCCAGTCGTGTCTGCTTCAAATCTTCTTTTTCGGATAACACCGGGCAATTTTCATAAAACTTGTGGAAGCTGTCAGCCAAGTCGACTGCATACGCTGTCAGCCTGTGAACGGCAAAGTTTTTGGCAATATCCTCGACAAGCTCCGGCAACCGGGTGATTTGCTTAATAAGATCAAGTTCGTAAGAACTAGTTAACAGTTCACAGTTGACGGTTGACAATTTATCCTCGGCATTAGTCGTTAGTCGTTTAGCTTTAGTCAGAATAGAGCATATTCTTGCGTGTGCGTACTGCACGTAATAAACCGGGTTTTTGGGGGATTTTTCGCGCGCCAGATCCAAATCAAAGTCAATTGGCGAATTTGCATCGTGCATCAGGGTAAAAAAGCGCAGGGCGTCTTTTCCGATTTCGTCCAAGACTTCTTTCGCTGTCACAAATGTCCCCGATCTTTTGGACATTTTTGCAAGCTCGCCATGCCGTCTAAATCGCACCAACTGGTACAAAATCACATGGAATTTGGAAACATCGTATCCTAAGGCTTTTATAACTGCCTGAAGGCGCGGCACGTGGCCGTGATGGTTTGCACCCAGTACGTCGATTACCAAAGCCGGATTTTCGGCAAACTTTAAATTGTGATAGGCGATGTCATTGGCAAAATAGGTGTAGGCGCCGTCGGATTTCTTAACAACCGTTTCCCGATCTTTTAAGAATTCATCGCTTGCTCGCCCATCGAAGCCTTGGCGAAGTTGGGGCGCAAACCAAAGCGCTCCGTCTTTTTCTCTCAAAAAGTGTTTTTTCTCAAGCTCGTCCAGTACCTTTTTAGTCTGGCCATTTTTGATAAAATCGCTTTCCGGATAAACCTCGTCAAACTTAATCCCCAGCGCCTCGCAGTCTGCAAGAATTTCAGATAATAATTTCTCTACGGCTTCTTTGCCCAACTTATCCAAATCTAAACTGGGACTTGTTATACCTGTTGGTCTAGTCTTCTTTCTAATCTGTGCCGTAATCTTGTCAGCAAACTCTCTTATGTACTCTCCTTTGTATTCCTGCTCTTCAAGAGGCTTACCGGCAACAACATTCAAGATAGATACACCTAGTTTTCCAACCTGCTCACCGACATCATTGTGGAGATATTCTCTGACGACTTTATATCCGCAAAACGCCAAAACCGAAGCCAAAGAATCACCTATTGGGCCGCCGCGGGCATTGCCGAAATGCAGAGGGCCGGTGGGGTTGGCACTGACAAATTCGACTCTCGCTTTTTTCCCCCTGCCCCGGTTATTTGAACCAAATTTTGGTCCCTCTTTGAGTGCCTCACTTATTTCTTTTTGCCAAACCTCGTCTTTTACAAAAAAATTGATAAACCCTGGCATAACAACCTCTAGTTTTTTAATGTAAGCTAAATTCTGCAAACTATCAGCCAAAACCTTAGCAAACTCCATTGGTGATTGCTTGATTTGTGCTTTCTCGATCTTTGACTCTTTGGCTCTCTGGTTCTTTGTAATTTTAAGTGCAATGTTGGTCGTAAAGTCCCCGAATTTTGGGTTGACGGTTCTGGTAACCAAAACTTCTGACTTGTCAATTGTCAATTGTGAATTGTCAATTGCTTTTTGGATATCTTTTCTGATTTGTCCTCTAATCACTCTGCCTAACAGTGTACAGTGCAATGGAACTTGCCGCAAGACGTCCCATTAATTTAAATAATTGACATCAAAACAAATTGAGTTATTATTATTGACGTGGCAACTGAACACAATCGCAGGCGCGAAGACCAAAGGTTGGACAATTGGCCGTTTTGGGAACCCTTTGATGAAAAAGAGATTGCCGAAAGGGTCAAGAATTTTCAAGCCCAAAACTCAGCAAGAAACTTGGCGGTGGAATCAGCGACCGCCCATGTACTAATGTCTAGGTCTTCGTCATTATTCGGCGATTACAAATCAAACCTGATAAATCCCGATACCAAAAATGAAGTCAAATTAAGAAGTCGGCAGGCCTTAGATGCTATTGATGCCTACCGACAGGCACTTTACCCGATTGCTTTCGCTCGATTGGCATGTCATGCTCAGCCACCAGGCAGCGATAATCCAGAATTTCTTAAAAATCTCATATCTTTTGAGGTACGGAACCTCATAACCCCTTCGAGAAGCAAATCCAGAACACCCCAACAATTTGGCAGGAAACTGGCCAAAGAACACTTTCTGGCTATCATGGAGGTCGTTGATCCTGACTATTTCAGAAATCTTGACGATCAA
>CAZBJS010000073.1:0-2445 GCA_964492295.1 uncultured Gammaproteobacteria bacterium | reverse complement strand
GGATCAACAGGAACCGGCTTTGCCGCTCCGATGATTATGGGGGAACCGGAAATAAGAAGAATAAGAGGTAAAGCGATACTCATCAAAGGATCAATGTGGCTTTTCGGATTTAGCGTCAGCCTTCCTGCGAGACGAGCTGTTGGGTCTCCCAGACGTTCCGCCACAAAGCCGTGAGCGATTTCATGAAGAATCGCTGAGAAAATTAATATAACAAGAGAAACGATCGCTAAAGTAAAATCCATATTGTTTATAAGCTTTAAACATGATATCATATTTATCTATGTCGGTGGGAATGAAATGTTTTAATTGCGGCAAGGGTGTTATGTATGGACATGAGGTTTCGCATGCCAAAAATCGGACCAAAAGACTGTTTGTGCCAAATCTTCATTGGGCTCGAGTTAAAATTGCGGGGGGTAAAAGAGTTAGGCTTTGCGCAAAATGCATTAGGATGCTAAAAAGAAAAGTAACCGCTAAAGTTTCTTCGAAGGACATCTCACAACAAGCTGCAGCATAAAAAAACAAAAATTAAAAAAATTCTGGGAAGCCAATACTTTGAAGAGCAGGAAACAAGCGCTTCGGAATCTTCTAGTTGATAATTTTTGGATTTTCTATATAATGCTATTGATTGTTTTTGGAATTTATGGAATTGAAAGAAAGAAGTATTAGATCCTTATCTCCCGAGTCTTGCAAAGAGAAAAAACCTCCTGAAGTTTATGCTGAAATTTTTCCCACACTGGAAAATCCTCGATAGCATATTTATCTCTGTAGGCCGTTAACAAGCGGCTGGGCAAGAAACATTATAGAACAAAGGTATGGCTTAACTGCTTTTGAAAAACTTCGTATGGTCATGGAAGTTAATAATATTATTGCAAACAAAGTAGCAACAGAGGTAAGACTAGTTTTTGATGAGAAGAGTCCGAGATTTCAAAAAGAGATTGTTAAGGGGATTATAAAACCTTTTCTAACAGATTTTTTGCCTGCGGATAACCATTGAGGAAGTCTTTATAAGAAATTGGTTTTTTGCCCTCGACCTGTATTTTTGCTTCTGGCAAAAATTTTATTATTGATAATTTATTGTTTATTATTGTCTTGGTCCAAGCACCTGGCCAGGGGAAATATGCGCGGATCATCCGCGCAATATCGTGTTTCGTGTTTCGTGTTTGGTGTTTCGATAAATCGATAAAGCCGTCTTGACGGGTTAAGGGTTTTGTAAAAGTTGCTTTTGAATGATCTTGTTTTTTAGGTTTAATTTCCCCCTTGTCGTATAGTTCAATAGTTTGAACTATTGAACTAGCTGCCAGTTTAAAAAGTCTTTCATAAAGGGATTGGGAAGTGTCAGTGTTTTTAATTGACTCTTCGATCTGAAAAAGAATAGGGCCATGATCAATTTCGTTGTCAAGTTTGATAATGCTTACTCCGGTTTCTTTTTCATTATTTAAAATAGCTGTTTGCACCGGAGTCGGTCCTCTGTATTTTGGTAAAAGGGAAGGATGGATATTGATAATTCCTTTTGGAAAGGCATTTAAAATCTCAGGCGGTATTATTAAGCCAAAATCAGCCAAGACTGCAATTTCCGATTTACGACTTAGGATTAAAGATTTAAGATTTTGGTCGGAAAGGTTGGTAACGGATCGATATGCAATTTTATTTTTGATGCAATAGTTTACGACCGGAGCCTCCAGGGCCTCGCCTTGCGAAGCTAATCTTTCGGTTGTTAGAACAAGAGCTGAGTCGAAGTTTTTTCGCAAAGATTCGATTATTGGTAGTACATATCTGGAGGATCCAAAAAAAATAATTTTGAATTTTGAACTGTAATTTTGCATTTTTAATTTTGAATTTATAGTTCTATTTCCTCAAAAATATCCTCGCCTTTTTTGTTTTTAACGGATTTGTAGAGTTTGCCCTTTTGTTCGAGTACTCTTTTGGGAAAGAGAATGCCGTTGAGGTGATCTGTTTCGTGCTGGATAATTGTTGCCATAAATCCGTTAAACTTTTTGGAATATTTTTCTCCTTTTTCGTCCAAATAAGAAACCTTTATAGATGGTGTCCGTTTTACTTCGCCCCAAATGTTGGGAAGCGAAAGACAGCCTTCAAGTTTTATTCGGCTTGCGGGTCCTGTCTCGCTTTGCCCCCGTCCGATGTCCTCGGAAGATGCGCTTCCTGCGGGCACTCGACGGGGTCCCCCGCGCTCACCACCCGCTTCACCGTTAATAATTTTTGGGTTAATAAAAGCTTGGATTTTAGATCTATCAGTTGGCTTGGTGATAAAAAGCAAAACTGATTTTCCAACCTGTGGCGCAGCCAGTCCGACACCGACTGGATCTTTGGCCGCCAAAAGCGTCTTCTTCATCTCTTCAATAAGATGTAAAACGCCGTTGTCAACTTTTGAAACGGGTTTTGAGACTTCTGATAAAACCGGATTTGGCGCAGAAACAATCTTTAACA
>CAZBJS010000072.1:1252-2451 GCA_964492295.1 uncultured Gammaproteobacteria bacterium | reverse complement strand
CCGCCGAAGGCTCCGCCACCGCCGCGCTGGCCGGTGATGAAGCCCTTGACCATGTTTGCAGCCTCCGGTGTGGCCAGCAAAAAGCCAAGAGCGATGAATTTACCGATTGTTTCGGCTGTAAAGCCACCGGCAAGCAATGGGAATTTCAAGACTTCGGTATCAGGGAGTTTACCAGCTCCCTCGGCTCCGCCAAATGCTCCGATGCCGGCAAGAATTCCGGCAAAAATAATCATTAAGGCGACTGTCGGGAAAACGGCGACATTGGCAGCCATTTGCTTAAACCATTCGCGGGCGCCGTTATTGCCCGGCAAAGCCTGGATTAAGAAAAAGAAAGGGGCGGCCATTGTCAAAATGATAATCATTACGTAGGACATCAGAAGCATAATGAAAACTCTAAACATCACAAAAAGCATGGCGATTGCCACAACAAGCCCTCCGATGAAGGATAAGCTGCCGCCTATGATGTCACCGATTATTGGGAAGTCGAGAACATTTCCAAGTACGGATCGTATCGCATTATTTATCGCATCGGCAGCTGTCTGTACAATAGAACCCCACCCGCCGATAATTACCCCGATAATGCTTTTTTCAAAAGCAACCTTGTTTGCTTGCGTGATGTCTATTAATCCCGAAGCGGCTAAAAGATTAAGAGCAATGTTCAAAAACAAAAACATCAAATCGATAAAGAGGCCGGCAATAGCGAAGCTGAAGGTGACCAGAATTAGGGCGATGACAAGTCGGGGAACGGAGTCCTGGACGGTAGCGACCGCTTGGGGCGAAATGTGGGCGCGGAACATGATCATAAAGCCCATGATCACAAAGACAATTACAAAGCCAACGTAGGCGGCGTTCCGAAAGACCGTCCAGAGGCCTTTTACCGGATCGAGCGCATTAAAACCAATTGTATCAGCTTGGGCATAAACCGGCTGAGTCGGGTTGAATTTTTGGATTTGGCCGGCAAAGTACTGAACTCCGGAAATCGGCTCCTGGGAATAGAGGGCAGCGACCATCCGCCCCATTTGGGCAACTGCCCCTGTTCCGGCAGTAACTTGATTGGTTTCGGGATGAACAAGTGATTTCCCTACAAGAAGTGTATAAAGGCTGTCGGTGGTGCCGGCTATTTGGTTTAGGTTGAAGATTTTATCGTCAAAGACGTCTTTTTCGATAGCGCATTTGTTGAGGTTGTTGATTGCATCTTG
>CAZBJS010000072.1:0-1152 GCA_964492295.1 uncultured Gammaproteobacteria bacterium | reverse complement strand
AGCCGCGTCAACTAACCGAAATCCCAATCAATACCAATCAACGTTAAACAACACAAAATTTCGCCATGGCGCGAAATTGTGTTAACAGCGAGAGCCTGCTTGCTCTTTGGTCAAGCGGCAGTAAGGACACTTGGTAATACCTCGGCCGGATTCTATCTGGCCATTGCAGCCAGGGCAATGGAAGTGATACGAATTGCCCCCGCATTCGGCGCAGGCCCTCCTCCCAAATTCGGCTACAGAGAAGGGTCTTGAGCCCAAACTGTTAACTGATAACGGTGAACTGTCAAGTGTCAAGCTTCCTTGGGCACCGCAGCCTGTAAGCACGAACCTTACTGGTCTTGCTGCAAGCTGGGTCGCATATACAGGTATGAAGTCAACATTTTGAACTTGGTATTGCAGCAAATCTCTAGCTTTTGGCTTAAAAATGTAATCATCTGCAAAATTTAAGAGTACGCGCCTTAGCATTTCAGAGGGCTCTTTAAGGTAAGCTTCAATTAATGGGTTACAGGCAGAAATCAAAGATTGATGCTCTTCTACTTTTAAGGCTTCTTGGTCCGGATGAAAAATCTCCAGGATTGTGTTTTTACCAAGTTTTGTTTTAATAGGATTTTGAAGAAAATACACATCATCAACCTTCGACTCAAGGCCAAAGTTCGGGTCGATTTGCCTTGCTGCGTTGACAAATTCATCAATCGACATTTGAGATGAGTAGCGGGTCATTAATATTTTTCCATCTTGTGTTCTTTCGTAAAGATCAAAAAAATTATGTTGATAGCAGGAACCTTTTGGTCCTCTTGGTGAAATGGTAATCATTTTAGTGTCGAGATTCTCATCCTGCCAAAGATAAGTCTGGACTTTGTTGAAATTTTCAAATTCTGCTAGTTCCCGCCTTCTGTCATGAATTCCAGCATACTTTTTGCGGTTTCGTATGCCTCTTTTGATAGTTTCTACAAAAGGCTCAGTGTCTTGCGTGCTTCTTAAGAAAGGCCCGTCAAAACTGTACTCGACCTGACTGATTTCAACGTTGAACCTTTCCCCCAAATCTGTCTCTAGATTTTTGCGGATTAAAGGTTCGTTACGGTTAAGCCGGTCAAAGCTGACATCATATGCTGGAGGGAATTTATAAGTAATTTGTAAAGCTCGTTCGGCCAT
>CAZBJS010000071.1:0-2629 GCA_964492295.1 uncultured Gammaproteobacteria bacterium | reverse complement strand
CGTCGCAAGATATTCTAACACTTGTGGGAAATTTGGTCTATTCTAAATTAATTCGCTTCTGAAGAGCCGTCGCCCACTTGTCAAATAGGGTGTGAACCGGCGCATGGTGAAAATGGAGATGCTTTTCCAAGATATCCAAAAGGGTTCGCTCAGAAACTGTGGTCAAAAGGATTATTAATCTTGTCGGAAAATGGAGATTAGTCTCCACAACCAAAAGTCTGTCGTCGCCTCGCTTCTCAAACCAAAATGAATCCAACTCCTCCCAAAGAAATGCCCGCCCTCCTGAAGTGATTCCCATATTGGTAATTTTGTGCTCGATTGTCTCCGGCTCTGCCGTTGCCAAAACATAAACGACAAAGATGACGGCAATGATCACTCCAACCAGAAAAAACTCTCCAAAGGCAATTGCTGCCAAAATGAATATCAATCCATAAAGACCGACTTTAGTAAAATATTTCTTGGATCGACTCTTAAAAATTCTGACCGGAGATTTCCAGGAAACGATTGCTTTGGTCTCTAAGGCTGCCGCGTGCTTGGCATCAAGCTCTTCGCGAGTCAAGACCCTGCCTTCGTGGTGGTCTACGCGCCGCTCGCCTTTTCTAAAATTTGCCATTCTAAAGACACAACCTCTAATCTAGATCTAGCATAACACAAAAGGAAAGAATAGTTGAAGGGCGGAGGCGAGAGGATTCGAACCTCTGATGGCGTCGCCGCCATACTCGTTTTCAAGACGAGCCCGTTAAACCGCTCCGGCACGCCTCCGCGACGAAATATTAAGTCTTGTTGCGACGGCGGCGGAGGAGGTGGGATTCGAACCCACGTGAGCCGTAAGGCTCAGGAGATTAGCAATCTCCCGCAATGGACCAACTATGCGACTCCTCCAGTGCTTGCATATTTTACCAGAATCAAATCATTCTAACCAAGCACTGACCATTTACCAAATAAATCTTGTAGTTGGGCCTTGTCCATCCATATAATTAGGTGTGTCTAGGGTTTTGAACTGGCCTCTACTAGTCTTCTTATTCGCTCTACTGGCGTCGTTCAACCTAACATTTACCAATGAAAGACACTTCGTTTATTTGGCATACTCGTTTCTGGCGGGCAACCTCTCACTAGTACAACTTCCGCCAAATCTTATAGACTTCTCCTATTTCAATGGAGGGTATTTCTCTCCTCTCGGACCCCTGCCGGCAATAATTCTGATGCCGGCTGCACTACTTTTTGGGACAAGTTTTGCGGAACAAATTATTAAATTTCCTCTGTCTGTTGGCAATTTTTGGCTCATTTATAAAATAGCCACAACAATGAAACTTGCGCCCGGCAAATCACTCGCTCTTGCGACATTTTTTATCTTTGGTTCAATCTATACACCGGTTGCCGCAGTCCCTTACTCTACTTATTTTTCTCATGTGGTCGCAACTTCTACTTTGCTTTTCGCACTTTATGAGTTCCTCAACAAAAGACGCTGGGCCCTCATTGGTCTTGCCGTTGCGCTTGCAACCTTGACGAGGGCAACTGCTCTTGCGCCCGGCATTTTCTTTCTTATCTTTCTTCTTCAAAAATCACCGGAAACACCGAGGTTTGCCAACCTGGCAAAGTTCATCACTCCGATTATTGCTGCATTGATACTGATGATGTCATATAACTACGCGAGGTTTGGTAACCTTTTTGAAACCGGCTACCAATATCAAATAGTTCTTGAGGAATCTGCAAAAAGAAGAGAAATCGGTTTATTCTCGGTTCGACATATAAGCACTAATCTTCACTACATGCTTTTCAAAACTCCGGATCTTGTGCCCCAATTTCCCTTTTTGAGGTTCAACAATTATGGAATGAGTATCTTCATTTTATCCCCGGTACTATTTTTAATCTTGAGGGCAAACTTCAAGGAGAAACTCGTCAAGGCCAGTCTGGCTGCAATTTTGGTTACTCTAATTCCTCTTGTTACTTATCACGGAATTGGCGTAAGACAAATCGGTTACCGCTACGCTCTTGATTTCGCGCCATATCTTTTGATTATTTTAGTATCAGCATTCAAAAAGGCAGACGAGACTCTAATCTACTTTCTGGTAATCCTGGGTATTTTTATCACCTGGTTTTTTACCCTTGAAATGCTTTTTGGGCTCTAACCTAAAGCGACCGTCAGCCCCCAGACACTCTTTGCCCCTGCGCGCTTTAGAACTTTTGCCGCCTCCTGCATTGTCGCGCCGCTCGTGTAGACGTCATCAACTAAAATAAAATCCTTATTTTTAATCTCACTCGGGTTAGTTTTCGGATCAACCACAAATGCGCCAAATATGTTTGCTTTTCGCTCCTTTTTGGAGAGACCAACCTGAGTAGCGGTTTCGTGAGTCCTCAAGAGCACATCGAGCCTTTTAACTTTAAATTTCTTGACTAAAATGCCGGCTATTAATTCTGCTTGATTAAAACCCCGCCAGTTTTTCCTCTTTGGGTGAAGGGGGATAGGCACAAGCTCTGCATTGTTTGGGAACTCGAAACGCCAAATATTGGTGGAGAGTAAATTAACTATCGCTTCCCCAAGATCGGATACCCACCGATATTTAAGTTTGGCAATAGCCCTCTTTACCGGTCCTCTATATCGACAAGCCACAATCAAGCCATCAAGACC
>CAZBJS010000070.1:1199-2680 GCA_964492295.1 uncultured Gammaproteobacteria bacterium | reverse complement strand
TTACCGCAAACAGATTCTGAAAGGTCGAGTCAGCGTTTAAGGATTTTGATTTTCGGGCTTTTTTTCGCTGGCCTGTTTATTCTTTCTTTGGGCATTGGCATAACCCTTTTTAGAGGTCAGATCTCTAATGACGATATTCAGATAATTAGTGCTTCGCCAACCGGCGGAACCGGCGAGATTGTTGTCCATGTTGATGGGGCAGTGGCTGCCCCAGGAGTTTACAAACTGACAACTGATTCTCGAATAGGTGATGCCATCAAGGCGGCCGGTGGATTCGCCAAAGACGCAGATACTGCCAAAGTTAATCTGGCAGCCAAAATTGCCGACGGTCAGAAGATTCTGATTCCAAAGAAAGGGGAAGCAGACGTCAAAGGACTCTCCTTGGACGGTGGGTTGATTAACATCAATACTGCTTCGGAAAAAGAATTGGATACTCTGCCTGGCATTGGGCCGGTGACCGCCCAAAAAATTATCGCCTCGCGCCCCTACAGCGATTCTGGGGAGCTTTTGAGCAAGAAGGTAGTGTCTGGATCGGTATACGAAAAGATTAAGGGGCTAATTACCGTGTTTTGAAAAATTATCAGCAGGTCGCCTTCTGCATTGCAGAATGGCGCTCCTCACCGTCTACTGACCACTGTCTACCGACTACCGCCGCCGTAGACCGTAGACTATAGACAGAGAGCAAACCGATGGTTAAGTCTTCGTATAGTCTAGCCCTCGCCACTATCATCTTTGGTGTGGCTGTCGCCTGGCGCGTTTCGACACAGACTGCACAGGTTCTCCCCAAAAATCAGCCGCTAAAATTGCAGGCGACTCTTAAGAATGAATCGAAGATCTACGATCGTTCCCAGGTTTTGACGATCGGGGACAGTAAATTTTATGTGGATTTGTATCCGAGGTATCGAGTTGGTGACAAACTGATAATTGAAGGGGAGATTGACGGGGCGGGAAGATCCTACAGCCCAAAAATAGAGCTTGTCGGCAGGGAGGCCAATTTGGCGACAACTTTTGCGGGTTTGCGAGCAAAAATCGCTCAAAATGTAAGCGGGCTTTTGCCGGCGCGTGAGGCCACCTTACTTTCCGGAACAGTTTTGGGAGTGGATGAAATTGATCGGGAGTTTCGCGATCTTTTGGTTAAAACCGGCACAATTCATGTGGTGGTTGTTTCCGGGCAGAATTTGGCGATTGTGGCCGGCGTGTTTTTGTCATTGACTCGCTATTTGGGAAGGCGCGAGAGTTTAGCGGCAGCAGTCTTGGCTGTGTTTTTTTATGCACTCCTTTCCGGATTTGAACCGCCGGTTATCAGGGCTTGCATCATGGTAATATTGGGTGCTATTGCGATATATTCGGGTCGAGAGTCTTTGCCGATTTGGAATTTAGTGATGGCTGCGCTTTTGATCGTTTTCATCTGGCCGCGGGCCCTCTTTGAGATTTCTTTCCAACTGACTTTTGCGGCTACTTTGGGAATTATGACTTTGGGG
>CAZBJS010000070.1:0-1099 GCA_964492295.1 uncultured Gammaproteobacteria bacterium | reverse complement strand
CCGGTTATTCTTTTTTATTTCGGCAGAATTTCGCCGATTGCGCCCTTGGCCAATATTTTGGTTGCCGAGGCGGTTTTCCCGATAATGGCCTTGGGGTTTTTGACGGCTCTTTTTTCGCTCGTCTTTTGGCCGATTGCCCAGGTTTTAGCATATCTGGCTTACGTGCCGGCTTTTTATTTTGTCAAAGTTGTGGAAATTTTGGCCCGGTTGCCGATTGATCAGGTTATTTTGGGCAAAAACAACTTGTTTTTGGTTTTAACATTTTACATTTTAGTTATTAGTTTAATTTTAGTGTGGACACAAAAAGCAAAATCGTCTTAACTTTCGCCTTGATTTTTGGCGGACTTGGCCTGCTTTTTGTTTTTGGGGCTCAAAATGTCGGCAAGTTGCGAATAATTGCCTGTGATGTGGGGCAGGGGGACGGGCTTTTGGTCATTACCCCGAGCGGTCAACAGGTGGTCATTGATGGCGGGCCGGGTGCAAAAATTGTTGACTGTTTGGGGCAAAAAATGCCTTTTTGGGATAGGACGATTGAGCTTGTAGTTTTGACTCATTCCCAGCGGGATCATCTTGAGGGTTTGATTGAGGTACTGACAAGGTACAAGGTAAAGATGATTGTGACGACAAATGTTAAAAACGACACCGAAGTTTTTAAAGTCTGGCAAGAGGCGGTTAGGAATGAAGGTGCCAGGGTTTACGAACCGGACGTTGGTGACCAATTCACCGTCCAAGGACTCTCCTTGGACGTGTTGTGGCCGCAGCGAGATCTGATTGAACAATGGAAGGTAAAATCGCCTAAGGATCTTAACGAAAGCTCAATCGTCATGCGCCTTTCAAGTGGCCAATTTTGTACCTATTTGACTGGCGATATTCCCAAGGAAATTCTCGAGAAGCTGATTGACAAACCTTGCCAAGTTTTGAAGATTGCCCATCATGGTTCCAAAACCGGCACAAATGAGCAAGTTTTGGATTTAGCAAAACCCCAAATTGCCATCATTCAGGTTGGCAAAAATATCTTTGGCCATCCGCATCGGGAAGTGCTTGATCTACTTACATCAAAAGGAGTAAAAATACTACGTAATGATACAAACGGCATCAT
>CAZBJS010000069.1:0-2744 GCA_964492295.1 uncultured Gammaproteobacteria bacterium | reverse complement strand
TGGCTACCCGCAAAACCAGCAACCCCGGTGATTAATGCCTTTTTCATCGGCCAACGCCAAAATAGGTAAAACCGAGCTCCTTTAACTTCTGGGCATTGAATAAATTGCGTCCGTCTATTACGACTGGCCGCTTAAGAAGTTTTTTGGCTTTGGCAAAATCAATTTTAGCAAACTGGGGCCATTCAGTAATCAAGAGTATCGCATCTTTATCTTTAATTGCCGAGTAGATATCCTTGGCATAGTCTATATTGGGAAGAATCTTCTTGGCATTATCCACCGCCTGAGGATCAAAGGCGGTAATTTTGGCGCCAAGTGATAGTAAACTTCTGATAATTTTAATAGATGGGGCATCCCTAATGTCATCCGTGTTGGGCTTGAAGGCAAGCCCTAAAACGGCAAGTTTTTTGGTGGAAAGATCTTTCTTTTTGAATTCTTGAGCCCCTAGCGCTTCCCTGACTTTTTCGACGAAGCTGACAATTTGACTTTCGTTAATTGCATCAACGGCGCGAAGCAGATCAAACTCATAACCGAAGTGTCTGCCGATGGCGATAAAAGCTAAAACATCTTTAGGCAAGCATGAGCCGCCATAGCCAACACCTGGGTATAGAAAATTCCTGCCAATTCGCCTGTCCGCACCGACTCCTTCCAAAACCTTCTCAACATCGGCGCTCATCTTCTCAGAGAGAATGGCGACGGCATTGGCGAATGAAACTTTCGTTGCCAGAAGCGCATTGGAAGCATATTTGATAAGCTGGGCACTCCTGATATCACAAATAATCCTTTCTCCAGAAATAGGCGCGTGAAGTTCGAGCAAAATTTTTTGAGCCTTTTTGCTCAAGGTGCCTACCACAATTCTGTCCGGATGAAGCGTATCCTCAATGGCCGTACCTTCTCTTAGAAATTCCGGAGATGAGGCGAACTCAAACTTGGCTTTGGCATATTTTTTTACTGTCCTCTCAAGATCGTCCTCAAAACCAATCGGGATCGTGCTTTTAATCGTAATCAGAGTGTAGCCAGACAGATTTTTGGCGGTCTCTTCTACTGCTGAAAAAAGATAGGAGAGGTCTGCCTCGCCATTTTCCGCCGGTGGAGTGCCGACACAGATTAAAACCACCTGTGACCTTGGCACGCACTGCGAGTATTCAGTCGTAAAAAATAATCGCTTCTTGTTAAGATTTCTCTGAATATATTCGTCAAGACCTGGCTCAAAAAAGGGAATTTGGCTCTTCTTGAGACCTTCGATCTTTTCGCGGTTGATATCAACGCAGAATACCTTATTGCCAAGATCAGCAAAAACTGCAGCCGTCACTAGGCCGACATATCCTGCGCCAACAATAGTCAGTGTCATAGACTAATTAAACCCGCGACTGTGCGGGTAGGGTTATTGTAGACAAAAAAGAATCTTCAAAGCAATTGGCGGCCTGATTGCCTGAAAACCTCTCTAGTGCCCTTTTTCCAATCAGTCGGTAAAAAGCCGGCTTTGATAATTTTGGCAACAACCAATCCTCCATTTTGTGGCCGAGGTGTCATTCCTCTTTTTCTCAAAAAATCAACAACTGAAGCTTTTTTTACATGTTGGGGGTCGCCGCCAAAAACTGAAATTACTTCACATGCGAACTCGTATTGGCTAGTTGTTTTTGGACTTGCCAGATGAAATATTCCGGAAAGTTTTTTGTTAAGAAGAAGCTTGGTGGCAGGCGCAAGATCATCAATAAAGGAAGGGGTAAACAGTTGATCGGTAAACATCGGGTAAAGATTGTCTTTCTTATAAAGCCTCAAAATCCGCTTAATAATATCGTCTTTGGGGGCAAACTCCCCCCTGTAGGGATAGGAAATTCTGATAATGAGATACGAGGGCAGAGTTTTTTTGATGAGTTTTTCAGCTTCAATTTTAGTAATTCCGTACCATGAGACTTTCCTAAGATCAGGGCCCTGTGGATCATCCTCCAAGTAAGGACCGCCTGTACCGTCAAAGACAAAGTCTGTCGACATAAAAAGTAAATTTCGTCTATATTTTTTGCAAGCAACGGCAACATTCCTGGTGCCTTCAACATTGATTTGCCAACAGGATGAATTCCGATCATTCCTTTGCTCTTCGGCACGATCAACATCGGTAAACGCCGCAAATAAAAGTAGCCAGTCGAAACTGTACTCTTTAAAAAACTGATTAACTTCTTGGTTGTTAGTAATGTCAACTGAAATATTTCCCTCAAGATCAGCTTGAATAAGATTAAAGTCTTGCAAGGTCAGCTCGCAAAATCTGGAGCCGACCATTGATTTGGAGCCGATTATGGCCAGTTTTAGCTTGCTCATTCGGAACTAATCCCAAAGTCTAATCTGACTTTACCCCAATCCAGCTGGGTATTATCGACCCTACCTTCGTCTCGGGGGTTATAAAGTTTAGTTGGAAAGTTAAGAAGGTAGCCGGACTCGCGGGATACGACCATAAATCCATGATAAGTGTTCTCAGGAATTACCACTACATACATTTCTTGTTCTTTTTCCGGTCCCATCAAAAAGAGATTAAGTTTTCCTTTTGTTCTTGAAGTGCCTCTAGGATCAAAAATAGCTGTAACAATTCTGCCTGCCGCACAGATAAAACGGTCTTTTTGAAATTTATGGACATGCCACTGATCTTCATCGCGGACAACACCGCTTGGCGTTATCGATAGGTATTGCATCGCGAAGTTTAAATCCGCAGTGTTAAAAACATCTGCCCAATCTTTGCGCAAAGTTTCAAAAAG
>CAZBJS010000068.1:0-2806 GCA_964492295.1 uncultured Gammaproteobacteria bacterium | reverse complement strand
TAGCAATTATTTATGGACGTGACCCTTCACCTATCCCCAATGTTGATTTCTTGAAGTCGGAAATGGCAAAGGGTTAAAATCCCCGAAAAGGAGTAGTGAGTAGCTGGTAGCTAGTTGCTGGTAATTTTGACTAGTTACTAGTGGCCAGTTACCAGAAACCAGAAAAGTGTGTGGAATCTTCGGTTATATCGGTCCTTCGGCTTCGCTCAGGACAAGTAGGCGTCACGATGCCGCAAAAATTGTTTTTGATGGCTTAAGGCGCCTCGAGTATCGGGGTTATGATTCGTGGGGTCTGGTGGTGAAGAGTCAAAGTCACAAAGAGCCAAAGAGCCATAAGTTAGTTGTTGAGAAGCATGTTGGCAAAATTGGATCTTCGAACCTTAATTCAAAATTCTTAATTCGTAATTCTAACGTTGCCCTAGGGCACACCCGCTGGGCGACCCATGGAGGGGTGACTCGCGCCAATGCCCATCCACACTTAGATTGCACGGGCAAAATAGCTTTAGCTCACAACGGGATCGTCGAAAATTATCAGGATCTCAAAAAAAAGTTAATCAAATCAGGTCATCATTTTAAATCTGAAACAGATACAGAAGTAGTTGCCCACATGATTGAAGAAGGACTTGAAGGTCAGACCTTCAAAAAGGTCAGACCTTTGAAAAGTGCCGTTAGGACAGTTTTTTTGCGACTTACAGGTCTTAACGCTGTGGTGATAATGAGTCAAGACGAGATTGTTGCGGCAAAGACTGGCTCGCCGCTGGTTGTCGGTTTGGGCAAAGGTGAGAACTTGATAGCTTCGGATGCGGCCGCTCTCTTGCCCTATACCAAAAAGGTGATTTTTTTGAGAGATAACCAGATGGCTGTTATTGGAACAGCAGGTTGCGAGATTGTCGATCTTAGAAGCGGTCGGAAAGTTCCCCCTAAAGTTGAGGTCTTGAATTGGAAGACACAAGAAACTCAGCGTGGAAAGTTTGCCCACTTTATGCTCAAGGAAATATATGAGCAGCCTAAAGTTCTGAGAAACATTGCCGAAAATTACTCTGATCAAGTAAATAAACTTACCGATCTTATCAAAGGAGCCCATGGTACTTTTTTTATTGGGGCTGGGACGGCTTTTCATGCATGTCTTGCGGGTAGTTATCTTTTCTCAAAAGTTGCAAAACAACATGTGAATACAATTGTAGCCTCGGAATTTAATTATCTTGAGGATTTTTTGAACAAAAAAAGTTTGGTGATTGCTCTCTCGCAATCCGGTGAGACAATTGACGTTACTGAACCCTTAAAAAGAGCAAAAGAGAAGGGCAGCAAGATAGTAGCCATTGTCAATAATCCAGGTTCGACAATTTGGCAAATGGCCGATTATAGAATGACACTTGGCGCTGGTCCCGAAATAGCGGTGGCCTCGACTAAGGCCTACATTGCCAAATTGGCCGTTCTTCTTATGGTTGTATATGGCCTTGTCGGCAATCTTAGCAAAGGAAGGAAACTAGTCGAGAAAGCTGCCGATGAGGTCGAGAGGGTCCTTTTTGGGGAATCTAAAAGCTTGCAAAAAATCGCCAAGATTCTTGCCAGATATGAACATATCTTTACAATCGGTAGAGGACTTTCTTATCAGACAGCTTTAGAGGCGGCTTTGAAGATGAAAGAGGTTAGTTATGTTCATACCGAAGGTTTGGCTGGAGGTGAGTTAAAGCATGGTTCGATTGCGCTAATTTCAAAAGGTACGCCCTGCATAGTTTTTGCGCCAAATGACGAAACTTATGAGGCGATTATTTCCAATGCAGCCGAGATTAAATCAAGAGGGGGTTATATTATCGGAATCTCTCCCCGAAACAACCAGGTTTTTGACGAATGGGTTAAGGTTCGCGATTTAGGGGTTGCTTCGATTATTCCGAATGTGGTGCCAGCTCAGCTTTTAGGCTATTATTTAGCGCTTGAGAAAGGACTGGATCCTGACAAACCTAGGAATTTGGCAAAGTCAGTAACAGTAAAGTAGTTGACAGTTATCAGTTCACGGTTCACGGATTAGAATTTTAAAAAAAGCTGTGAACTGTCAACTGTAAACAGTGAACTTTAATGAAGCTTAACGCTAAACAATTAAGAGCCAGTCGACCAACTAGTGCTGCTTTTAAAAGGATAAAAAGACGGGATATTTATATCATCTGCGACAACGTTTTGGATACTTACAATATCGGCTCGATTTTTCGCTTAGCTGACGCTGTGGCTGCTAAAAAAATCTATCTTTGCGGACAAACCGAAACTCCGCCCAATTCCCGAATTAGCAAAGCGGCGGTGGGGACAGAGAAGTGGGTACCGTGGGAGTATGCTTCGACTGCGGTCGAAGCAGTATCAAGTATTAAGTATAAAGTATCGGGTATAAAGATAATTGCTATTGAGCAGAGCAAAAAAAGTGTTGACTTCCGCAAAGTTGATTACAGTTTGCCGGTAGCTTTTATGGTCGGTCATGAAACAAGCGGAGTTTCTACAGAAGCGCTAAAGGCGTGTAATCAAATCGTCGAAATACCGATGTTTGGGGTGAATAAAAGTCTTAACGTAATGGTTTCTCTTGCTATAGTGCTCTATAAAACTCTCAAGTAAAATTGCCCCTTTACTTCAAATTAGGGATTTGTCACCTGATAACTCCTAGTGGTGCAGGGAGCGACCGGGACGATAGTATTGGAGCTGGTGTCGTTGGCATTCTCCAGGCAGGCAGTAATAGTGTGGCTTGTGCAGGCAGTTGTGCAAGAAGCCAGTAGTGGGGCGTATAAATAGACATTTGGTGAGCTATTTTTAGGGTCTGTGGGAA
>CAZBJS010000067.1:0-2843 GCA_964492295.1 uncultured Gammaproteobacteria bacterium | reverse complement strand
CGCGCTTCGCGCGGCCGAATCGGTCGGGCAAAAATCGGAAAGTTTGATATTGGTGCCCAGGGAGGGACTCGAACCCTCAAGGCCTTGCGGCCACACGATTTTGAGTCGTGCGTGTAAACCAATTCCACCACCTGGGCAATATAATACTTTAACATTTTTGGGCCACCTTTTCAACATTTTGGGCTGTTTGTGTTAGAGAAATTGTGGTAAAATTTTAGTATGTTTAGAGAACTCAAGAAGCTTTGTTTGTGTGGTTGTGGAGAAGTCTTGACTATTCATTGGTACAAAAATGGACCTCAAGTTTTTAAATTTATTAAAGAGCACGCGAGCAGGGGAATCAGTGGTTTTAATCCCTCTATTCATAACCCAAGGATTTGTGCTTGTGGCTGTGGATTGGTAACCAATAAAGTCGGTAGTCGATATAACCGTTTTATAAAAGGACACGAGAATAGGGGAAGAATAGCATGGAACAAGGGAAAACTTTTTTCTATTGAAAGCAAAAACAAAATGAGTTTGGCACGACTGGGAAAGGAACCCGCAAATAAGGCAAAGATTGACCACAAAAGACTACACCAACTCTATGTAGAAGAACAAAAAAATACTCAACAGGTAGCAGAAGAATTGGGTATTTCGTATGATGCAATTAAAAATCGGCTTCGATTTTTAGGATGGAGTCGTTCAACCAAGGAATCATGTTCTGGCAATGCATTCAGGGAACAGATGCGTCAAATTAGGATAAGAACTTTGATTTCTAAACCCATGATAGAATCGCCGAATAAATTAGAAAAGGTTATTTACAACACTTTAGATAAATTTGGCATATATTACAAAAAACAGGTACCACTCTTCAATAAATTTGTAGTTGATGTATTATTTCCTCAAAACGATCTTGTCTTGGAAATATTTGGTCGTTATTGGCATGAAATGCCCATAAACAAAAAGAAGGACTTTTCAAAAAAGAGATATTTGATTAAATGCGGTTACAAAGTCGAAGAGATTTGGGATTATGAAATAAAAAAGAAAGGAGCAGGGCCGATTTTACAAGAAGTTTTTAAGAAGTATAATATTATTTAATATGGCAAGGATAATATCAATTTGTAACGCCAAGGGTGGAGTTGGAAAAACTACTACCGCTATTAATTTAGGTGCCTATTTAGCTGCTGCAGGGAAGTATATTTTATTGGTGGATATGGATGCGCAAAGTAATGCAACTACCGGACTCGGCGTACATGTTGCTGAAAACGGCTCCAATATTTATCATTCTTTGATTAGTGATCTAAATCCGAGTTTGACAATTAAAAAAACGTCTTTGTTTGGATTTGATATTTTACCTTCGGCTCAAAGTTTGGCCGGAGCGACAGTAGAGCTTGTTACAATGGAACAAAGAGAGTTGCGTTTGAAGAAAGTCCTTGATTCTTTAAGAACAAATTATGACTATATTATTATTGATTGCCCACCTTCATTAGGACTCTTAACTGTAAATGCCTTAGCTGCATCGGAGCAGGTTATTATTCCTGTTCAATGCGAGTACTATGCCCTTGAAGGTTTGGGCCAGCTTTTGAAAACGGTTGAACTGGTAAGGGGCGGGCTTAATACTGATTTGCAAGTGTTGGGAGTGTTGCTTACAATGTATGATAGAAGGAATCAGTTATCCAATCAGGTTTTGAATGAAGTTTCCAAAAATTTCCCCGGTCGAGTTTTTAATGCCGTAATTCCGAGAACCATATCATTGGCCGAATCGCCAAGTTTTGGAAAAACTATTTTGCAATTTGACCCTGATTCAAAAGCCGCCAGAGCATACAGACAGTTGGCGGAAGAAGTAATTAGATTATCTTAACTATGAAAAAGCTTTTTGGGCTGGGAAAAGGACTCGGGTCGCTAATACCTTCCAATATTGAGTCTGCCAATACCAACAAAAAAGAGAATATTTTTTATGTTGAAACGAACAAGATAAAAGCCAATCCGGATCAGCCTCGGCGTGATTTTGATGAGGAAGGGATAAGAGAGTTATCAAAATCTGTCAGGAAATATGGTGTCCTTCAACCTTTGCTTGTCACAAAAATTGAAATAGAAACCCCCAAGGGGTTGGATGTTTCTTACCAGCTTATTGCCGGTGAGAGACGATTGAGGGCATCTCAAGTTGCCGGATTACCGCAGGTGCCGGTTATCATAAGAGATGAGTTTGAACACAAGCAGGATAGGCTTGAAGTTGCTTTGATAGAAAATGTCCAAAGAAAAGATTTGAATCCGGTTGAAGAAGCCGAGGCCTATGACAGATTAGCCAAAGAATTCGGGCTGACCCAAAAAGAAATTGCCGATAAAGTTTCTAAATCAAGAGAAGTGGTTGCCAATGCTGTCCGACTGCTCAATTTGCCCAAAGATATCAGAGAGGCATTAAGAGCCGAAAAATTATCCCGTGCTCATGCTAAGGCATTGCTTGCGTTTAATGACGAGAAAAAACAAAGAGAAGTTTACAACCAAATTTTGGGAGGCGGAGTATCATCAAAAGAAGTTGAAAGCATGGCATCATCAGCGAAGCCGAGCAAGAAATCTGTTAAAAAAGACAATAAATTCATTGAACTTGAAAAGAATCTTGAAGAAACTTTAAGTGCCCCGGTTCTTATCCAAAGTGCTGAAAAGGGCGGGAAAATCATCATTAGATTCGCTACCCTTGAGGATCTCAACAAAATCGCAAAGTCAATTATTGATTAATTGTTCACCCCACCCATTTCCGACCTGTTGGATTACGGCCTCCGGCCTTCTTCGGACAAATGCTTAAATTAATCTTAATTTGCTTAACAAATTTTAGCATCCGTTCCTCCTGATGCAGGATTTTCCGGCTA
>CAZBJS010000066.1:0-2861 GCA_964492295.1 uncultured Gammaproteobacteria bacterium | reverse complement strand
AGTCAGTTTAGATTCCATAGGCGCTCCAAATTACAAAATAGGATAGTTAATTTACCCGCTTGACCCGCCGAGTCTTAGCATTTGCCTTTTCACTATTGTTAATAGACGGCTCATGTCAAGTCTGACTTGGCTACCGAGTTTGACTCGGTGCTGCGATTTTAGTCGGGTCAACCCTGAACAAAGTTGAAGGGTTGACAAAATAAAAATCTTCGTTAAAATATTAGCAGTCGCGGCATGGAAGTGCTCGCGATTTTGCTCAAAAGTCCGCCCAACAATTTAGCAATCTAACAATTTAACAATTGAGGAAATGTTAAAACCACTTGCCGGATATGTTTTAATCGAACCTGCTCCCAAGGAGACAAAAACCGCCTCTGGAATTGTTCTGCCTGAAAGCGCCGACGAAAAACCTCAAGAGGGGAAAGTTTTAGCCTGTGGTCCGGATGCCGTTGAGGACGGTAATACAATCAAGTGCCCCGTCAAAGTCGGCGACAGGGTAGTTTATAAAAAATGGGGCGGCAACGAAATCAAAGTTGAAGGCAAAGAACTGCTTCTGATCAAATTCGAAGACCTTATGGCAGTAGTCACGAAGTGACTACAGGCAATTTGGCTAATAGGCAGTTAGGCAATTAGGGTCCTAATAGCCAAGTAGCCTAATAACCTAATAACCTAGAAATGGCTAAACAACTAATCTACTCAGAAGAGGCAAGAACCAAACTCAAGGCCGGTGTTGACAAGCTTGCCAATGCTGTAGCAACCACATTGGGCCCAAAAGGCAGAAACGTTGCTTTGGACAAAAAGTGGGGTGCTCCTAACATTGTGCACGATGGCGTCACCGTTGCCAAGGAAATTGAGCTTGAAGACCCCTTTGAAAACATCGGAGCGTCCCTTGTCAAAGAAGCTGCTTCCAAAACCAATGATGTCGCCGGCGACGGTACCACTACTGCTACAGTTCTGGCCCAAGCGATGGTTGAAGAGGGGCTCAAAAACATTACCGCCGGCGCCAACCCGATGATTCTTAAGCGGGGAGTGGAGAAAGCCACGGGAGCTGTGGTTGCCGAACTCAAAAAAATGGCCAAGAAGGTTGCCGGCCGGGACGAGATCCAAAAAATTGCCACCATTTCCGCAGCCGATCCGGCAATCGGTAAAATGATTGCTGAGGCTCTTGAGAAAGTTGGCCCCGATGGCGTGGTTACTGTTGAGGAAGGCAAGGGGCTGGAGCTTTCGGTTGACTACAAAGAAGGCATGGAGTTTGACCGAGGCTATGTTTCCCCATATTTTGTGACTGATCCTGACAAAATGCAGGCGACTGTTGAGGATGCCCATATTTTAATTACCGACCAAAAAGTTTCCTCTCTCAATGATCTTCTTCAGTTTTTAGAAAACTTTGTAAAAATATCGAAGAATTTAGTGATAATCGCCGATGAAGTCGAGGGTGAAGCATTGGCCACTTTGGTTGTCAACAAGCTTCGTGGAACCTTCAATGTCTTGGCGATCAAAGCTCCGGGCTTTGGTGATCGCCGAAAAGAAATGCTTGAGGATATTGCGACTTTGACTGGCGGAACAGTTATCTCCGAGGACATGGGCAGAAAATTAGAATCGGTTTCGATTGAAGATCTAGGCCGGGCAGATCGGGTTGTTTCTGACAAGGATAACACCATTATCGTCGGCGGCAAAGGCGCGAGAGGCGCCATTGAGGGTAGAATCAAGCAGGTCAAGAATGAGCTTGCCACGACTGAATCAGATTTTGACCGCGAAAAACTTGAAGAAAGACTGGCTAAGCTTTCCGGCGGGGTAGCCGTCATTAACGTCGGTGCGGCAACTGAGATTGAGCTTAAAGAAAAGAAGGAAAGAGTTGAGGATGCAGTTCATGCCACAAACGCAGCGGTCGAGGAGGGTTATGTAGTTGGTGGTGGTGTTGTTTTCGTCCGCGCCAAGAAGATTCTGGAGAAGCTTGGGCTTGATAGTGAGACTGACGAGCGAATTGGTGTCGAGATTGTTCATGATGCACTTGAAAAACCACTGGCTATGATTGCCAAAAATGCCGGGGTTGATGCCGGCTGGGCCGTAAAGGAAGTCGAAAAGGCCCAAGGGAATATCGGCCTTAATGCCCTCAACGGTAAATTTGAGGATTTGGTTACTGCAGGTGTTATTGATCCCGTTAAGGTCTCGCGCTCTGCTCTCCAGAATGCCGCTTCAGTTGCCATGATGATTTTAACGACCGAGGCATTGGTAACCGATCTTCCGGAGAAAGAAAAGAATATGCCTGCAATGCCCCCGGGCGGCATGGGTGAGTATTAGACAATTTCTAATTTCTAATTTCTAATCAAATCCTAATGACTAAAATTATAATTTGGAAATTGGTATTTGGGAATTATTTAGGTCAATTAGATAAATTAGGGCAATTAGGTTAATTAGTTAATTCTTATCCCTCTTATCTTCTTTGTTCCCTTCAGACCCCGCTATTTTCGTAAGTTGGTAAGTCACAAAGACGGCTATAGCCGTAATAATGATTGCGTAGATGAAGCGGGAGATAATGCCGGATCCTACTGAAATGTATTGATCAATATATTCTTTGACAAAAGCCTGGATAGCTTCATTCCAAGCCAAAGCCGCCACCAACCCAAAGCCGGCGGTTGAAAGGGTAACCATTTGTTTCAAAAGCTCCTGTTTTAATTTTTTGTGCATCATTTTCGGGTTTTTAGGTTTCTGGGCTATTAGGTTGGTTGGAGGTAAATTACCCAATAGCCTAATTGCCTAATTTACCTATCTGCCTTACTTCAGTATTATCTTAATTCTAGCATTTAGGCCCGCAGTTCGTCTTTTGACAGACGAGGACCGCAAGCTTTGCTTACTTTAATGTG
>CAZBJS010000065.1:0-2897 GCA_964492295.1 uncultured Gammaproteobacteria bacterium | reverse complement strand
GGTCAGGACGGATCTTATCTTGCAGAGTTTTTGTTGTCCCGAGGTTATAAAGTTTTTGGACTTACTCGTCGGACTTCTACTCCAAATTATGAACGTATTAAGCATATTCAGGATAAAATCGAGTTAATACCAGGAGATATTTTGGATCAGCAATCGCTAACAAGTGCGATTCAATATTCTCAACCGGACGAGGTTTATAATCTTGCGGCTCAAAGCTTTGTAGCTACTTCCTGGTCGCAACCTGTTTTAACGGGTGAATTTACCGCCCTTGGAGTAACCCGTATGCTTGAGGCTATCAGACAAGTCAAACCAGATGCCAAATTTTATCAGGCTTCTTCTTCAGAGATGTTTGGCAAGGTTCGCGAAAGTCCGCAAAATGAAAATACTCCCTTTCATCCACGTAGCCCATATGGCGTGGCCAAAGTCTATGGTCATTGGATTACCATCAATTACCGCGAATCTTATGGTTTATTTACTGTGTCTGGAATTTTGTTCAATCACGAATCCCCGCGACGCGGTTTGGAATTTGTCACCAGAAAAATCTCCCACGGCGTTGCCAAGATTTATCTAGGTCAAGCGGACCATCTTGTTCTTGGTAATTTGGATGCTAAGCGTGACTGGGGGTTTGCCGGTGATTATGTTAAAGCGATGTGGATGATGCTCCAGCAAGAAAAACCCGACGATTTCGTTATTGCCACAGGTGAAAATCATTCAGTGGCTGAGTTTGTCCAAGAGGCTTTTGGGGTAATTGGAATAAAAAATTGGAAAAAATGTGTCAAGATCTCAAAGGAATTTTTTAGGCCTGCCGAAGTCGATTTTTTAGTCGGCAATGCATCAAAAGCAAGAAGGATTTTAAAGTGGGAACCGACGGTTACCTTCAGAGAGTTAGTTAAAATGATGGTCGAAGTTGACATTAAACTTCTTGAGCAAAACTCCCGATGAGGCTGGTTGTTAGTATTCCTACTTTTAATGAGAAAGAAAACATAGGAGAGGTTATTAAAAAGGTTCTCGAAGTTGCTCCAAAAATTTCCTCCATTGATTTGCATGTTTTAGTCTCTGATAGCCATTCCTCAGACGGTACCGCAGAAATTGTCAAAAAAATAGAAAGTACCAATCCTAAGGTTCATTATCTTGATGTCAAAGAAAGAGGATTGGGTGTAGGTCTGGTCAAGGGCCATCGCTTTGCAATCGACAGGCTTAAAGCCGATATTTTGGCCCAAATGGATGGTGACCTTTCTCACGACCCTAAAACTTTAATTGAAATGCTTACGTGGATCAGAAAAGACTTCGATTTGGTCAATGGTTCTCGTTTGATACCCGGTGGAAAGAATCTTCTTGGTTGGCATCGCAGAATCTTTACTCGAGGATCAGCCCTTTACTGCAAATTGGCATGGGGGACATTCAATTTGACCGAATATACCAATTCATACCGGATGTTCACCAAAAAATTATTCGAAAAAATTGATTTTAAAACTATTCCCTGGAGGGCAAAAACCTACATAATCCAACCCTCATTTTTATATGCCGCCTTAAAAATTGATGCCAAAATCAAAGAAGTGCCGATAACTTTCATGGATCGTAAGAAAGGCTACTCAAAAGCCCAAGTCGCCGCTTACACTTTCGATGTTTTGAAATTCGGCATTAGAGTGAGACTTGCGAGGTCAAAAACATTTGTTAAATTCTTAGCAGTCGGTTCCTTAAGTTATCTTTTGAATGCAACGGCATTGGGACTTTTGAATAGAGGTGAGATTTATTTTATAAAAGTTTTGACAAAACCGCTTTTGAATTTTCTTCCAACACTTGAATATGCCCCAAAATTTTTATTTTTTACTATTGATAGGCTTTTTGTGGCTTCGGTTATTTCTATAGAACTTTCGATACTTTTCAATTTTTTCTTTCATGAAAACTGGACTTTTAAACATAGGTCACATCAGGGACGGATTTCTTTTAGATTTTTAAAATTTAATCTCACTTCAATTATTAGTCCTTTTATTCAACTTGTAAGTATCTTAGTCTTTGCTCGCGTATTTAGACTCCATGAACAGATTGGCTTGGCAGTCGGCGTCGTTGTTGGTCTCTTCTTCAACTATTTTGTAAATCTCTTGTGGATTTGGAAGGCTCATCCCGATGCTTAACTCACTCGGTAAATTAGAAAAACTTCTTTTGATTGCAGTAATTTTGGTGGCCGTCTTTTTCCGATTTTGGCAGGTGAGGGATTACGTTGTTTTTCTCGGTGATGAAGGTAGAGATATGTTGGTAATGAGACACATATTCACCGAAAAAAAATTACCATTCTTAGGGCCAACCGCCTCAGTCGGAGGTTTTTATCTTGGCCCCATTTATTATTGGATGGCCGCCCCCTTTCTTCTTTTGTGGCGTTTTGATCCCGTTGGTCCCTCCTATATGGTTGCTGCTTTTGGTCTGGCGACAATACTCTTGCTTTATAAATTTCTCAAGGACACAGTTGGTTTTTGGCCGGCAGTCTTGACAAGCCTACTCTATAGTACTGCCCCACTAATTGTCCGCTATTCACGCTCCTCATGGAATCCGAATCCCCTGCCTTTTTTTGCTCTTCTTTTAATTTACTTTTTGTATCTTGGGATAAAGCACAAAAAGCTGATCTACTTTTTTTTGGCAGGAGCTTCGTTTGGCGTTGCCGTTCAACTTCATTATTTGGCAACAATATTGATGGTCCTCTCGACGCTTATAATTTTAGTCAATACAAATTTTAAGAAATGGTTGCCGATTCTATTAGTTTATGTCGGTGGTTTTATGGTTACATTTTCGCCATTTTTAAGCTTCGAAATTCGCCACAATTTTCCCAATTTCAGAACGATTCTCGAATTTGTGACCAGAGGAACGACGCTTGGTTTTAAAAAATTCAATCTTGTTTGGCT
>CAZBJS010000064.1:0-2959 GCA_964492295.1 uncultured Gammaproteobacteria bacterium | reverse complement strand
TGGATTAACCAAGTTATTGATGAGGTTAAAGGTGAAAAACCGCCGGATGTCAAAGAAAAACGTGCTGAGTTTATTAAAGATTTTAAACTCCGAGTCACCAAAAACAAAAAACTCTTAATAATCGCCCAAGAAGTCAAAAAACTTTGCAGTAAATTCCCTATCCCATGAGTGCAAAAATCCTAGACGGAAAAAAGTTAAACGAAAAAATTGCCAACGAACTCGCGGCAAAAATTAGGGGTTTAACCCCTAAACCAAAACTGGTAATCATCCAAGTCGGCAATCTTGCTGAATCCAATGCATATATTGCCCGCAAAAAATCCTTTGGCGAAAAAATCGGGGCAATTGTCGACCATATAAAACTTCCCCAAGATGTGGTTAAGCAAGCTCTATTATCCGAAATCCGAAATCTGAATTCCGACTCGTCCGTCCATGGAGTCATCGTCCAAATGCCCCTGCCAAAACATCTCGACCGTGACAAGATCATTGAGGCAATTGACCCCAAAAAAGATGTTGATGGCCTAACCTCAACCAATCTTAAGCTTCTCTGGGAAGGAAGAAGCCAAGGTTATGTTCCGGCGACTACTAAAGGAATTTTAACTTTGCTTGATTATTACAAAATACCGGTTTCTGGAAAAAAAGTTGTCGTTGTTGGCCGATCATCTCTGGTGGGCAAACCGACGGCGTTGGCGTTTTTGAATCGAAATGCGACGGTAACTGTCGCCCACAGCAAAACTAAAAACTTGAAACTGGAAACAAGAAACGCGGATATTTTGGTCATTGCCGCTGGAAAACCCGGTCTGATCACCAAAGAATATGTGTCAAAAGGTCAGGTGGTTGTTGACGTAGGAATTACCGCGATTGACCAGCTACCAGCAACCAAAAACCAGAAACCTGAAATGGAACTTGCAAAAAAGAAGCTCGTGGGAGATGTAGACTTCGAATCAGTAAGAAACATTGTAGAAGCTATCTCGCCTGTCCCCGGCGGCACAGGACCTATGACTGTTGCTTCACTTTTTGAGAATCTTTTTGAGGCATACAATAGATAGACTTGACCCCCTAAATTCTAACCTCTAAACTCTATCCACAATGTATGCAAACGTTGTCGTTTTAACCTATCAGCCGCCGGAAATTAAATCTTACACTTACGAAGTTCCGAAAAATCTAGAAGGCAAAGTCAAAATTGGTCAGCTTGTCGAGGTACCGTTTGGGAAAAGAACTCCATTTGGAGTCTTACTTGAAACTGGAAACAAGAAACCTGAAACAATAAAGGTCAAACCAATCACCTCAATCGTATTCTCCACACCAATCCTTTTCCCTTACCAGGTCAAACTCCTTGAATGGCTTTCTTTTTATTACCGCGCACCGATGGTTAATTGTCTCGAGGCAATTCTTCCAGAATTGCCAAGTTCACATTTAATAGTTCACAGTTCACAGCAAATAGCCAATAAGGCCGTCAACCGTCAACCGTCAACCGTCAACCAGACGTTAGTCTTGGTTCCCAACATCAACCGTATTCCCGAAACCCTCGCCCAGTTTCCAAAAGCCAAAGATTACATAATCTATCACAGCGGGCTCACCAAATCTCAAAAGTTTGCGGCTTGGCAAAGAGTCCTCTTGGGCCAAGTTGATTTCATTTTCGGATCTCGATCGGCAATTTTTCTGCCCTGCCCAAATCTCTCCAAAGTCATTATTTTTGACGAGCACGACAACGCCTATAAAGACGAGCGCTCCCCCTACTTTGACACCTTAACTGTCGTTGAAAAAATCCACCAGTTAACTGGGATTAAAATTGAAATAATCGATTCTGCTCCTAAAATCACTACCTATTTAAACCATCAAAAAGACCTTAAGTTAACAAGATTCCTAAAAATAAAAACCAGGGGAGTCTCCATGGCCGCTGAAAAAATGACTGGCAACTTTTCGCCAATTTCTCAGACTCTGGCAGTTCTTCTGCAAAAAAATTACCAAAGGGGCGGCCGATCGCTTCTTTTTCTTAATAAAAAAGTTGAATCCGGGCAATTATCTTGCCGAGACTGCCGCTATCAAACGTTTGCCAGGGTAAAACCTCAGACCTGTCCCAATTGCGCCTCGCAGAACTTATGGTTTTATTCGCTAAACATTAACACTTTGGCAAGCGTCGTGCGAAACTTTGTTCCACAAGCGCACGTTAACCTCATTGCCGAAGGGGTACACCAGGAACTCTTCAAGCTCCTCGAGTCTGATCGACCTCGGAGTCGAAAACCTCAGAGCCGAAGGCCAGTTACCAGGGACCAGTTACCAGCAATCGATATCGCCACCGCCTCTATCTTTTATGCCCCAGTTTTACAAAGATATGAGATTGTCGCTCATATATCCCTAGATAGTGCAGTCAGCGTCACCGATTTTACAACAGGAGAAAAAGTCTTCAGCCAAATAACCAATCTTCGCAAACTGACTAAACCCAATGGAACCCTGATTATCCAGACATCTAATATCGAGGCACCTTACTTACGGGATGCCATTGAGGATAATTTCAAAACTTATTTTGAAAGACAAGTCGCCGAAAGGGAGGCTTTAAACTTTCCACCACGCGCTCTATTTGTCAAGCTTACCCTCAAACTAAAAAGCAACCAAAAAACAGAACAGGTAGCTGATGAAACTGCTCGTCTACTAAAAGAGCAAAACAAAAATCCAAATATCTTCATCTTGGGCCCCTACAAACCCATCCTTTGGCGGCCATATCCCGTCTATAATATAATTCTCAAAAGGAAACTGGACTCATATGATTTGCCATCAAGAGAAAAGGCGATCAGAGAGCTATTGCCACTTCTTGAGAATCTTGCGAGGGGTTGGCAAATTACAGTTGAGCCGGATACATTGAATTGAAATGATTAAACCAATTTTAACTTTGCCGGATGAAAGGTTAAGACAACGGTCGCAAGAGATAACATCTTTTGATAAATCTCTTGAGTCATTAATC
>CAZBJS010000063.1:0-3087 GCA_964492295.1 uncultured Gammaproteobacteria bacterium | reverse complement strand
TTCAAGAAATCAACATTGGGGATAGGTGAAGGGTCACGTCCATAAATAATTGCTAAATAAAAAGACACCCAACTACCAAAAGTTAAAAATTCGAAAGACTGCTCGATCTTTGATTTTCCCTGAGGCTCAACTTTCACACTCTCAAATCCCGCCCCCTCCACCAAAATCTGCGTAATCGGATATCTTTTTTTTACTCTTTCTGAATACAATTGTGAATTCAGAAAGAAAAAAACAACATTCTCGTGTACTTCATCAGTAGATGGAAACCCTTCTATTAAATGATGATCAGCTTCGGGCAAGGTAAAGTAAGCAGAAATTGTTTTAGCGTTTTCATTTATTTGGTTAGCAAACGTGTGAATATTTCCGACTAAATGCTCAGACGCCAGTAAAAATGGCACCTTTCCGTGAATTTTTTGGGCAACTTGCTTTGCCTTATTATTCGAAGTTTCAACCTCAATTTTGGATTCAGAGTTAATTTTATCGATTGCTTTGAGAATTTTTTGAAACTCTTCCTCCTCAAAATTTAAATACCCGAGCTTTGAAAGAACCAGCACAAGACTGAGAATTGAGTAGCCCAACCCCATTCTTGGCTGTCCAGAAGGATTAAATCTTGGATCAAAAACATAGCCTGGTACCTCGCCCGACTGGACTAATTTGGCCAAATTTCCACCAGAAGTAATCGCCATCACCATTGCCCCGACTTTTTTTGCCTCTTGGCAAGAAGCTAACACCTCCTCCGTAGTCCCCGAGTATGAAGAAAGAATTACTAAAGTCTTGGGATCAACATAACCAGGAATGTGATAACCACCAACGACTTCAAGGCTCGCCTTTAGATGATCAAAATAAAGTGAGTGGATAATATCGGCACCGAGAGTTGAACCTCCCATCCCCATTACCACTATTTTGTCAGCAGAGGAAAATTTTGCGTCAAACTCTAGTTTTGAAACTTCGTCAAAAACCTGCTGACACTGATTGACCAAAAGCTCGATGGAGCCTGCGAGATTCTTACTGTCTAAGGTCCCTATTTCGCTAGGGGAATCAAGATTTGCCACTAAACTCTATTATAACGGGGTCTTTCTATGTTCCAAAACGCCTCTGCCTATTGGAATAATCCAAGATCGCTTTTTTAAGATGATAGGGAGTAAATTCCGGAAGATAGACTTTCTCAAAGTAAAGCTCTGCGTAAGCGGCCTGAAAAGGCATCATTCCGGAGAGTCTTTTCTCGCCGGAAGTCCGAATTATTAAATCTGGCTCTGGCTGCCCATTAGTATCAAGATACTTACTAAATTCCGCTTCAGAAATTTTCTTACCGGTGGGGCCATTAGAAAGTATCTTCTTGACTGCTCTTAGGATCTCGTCTCTTCCTCCATAATCTAAAGCAATATTCACAAAAAATTTGTCGTTATTTTTTGTCTTTGACATTGCCTCATCAAGTGCTTCCCGTAAAAACTTGGGGATTCTGTCTTTCCTGCCTAAATGACTTATTTTTACCCCTTTTTTGAGAAATTCCCTCAAGAATTTCTTGATAAAATCCTTAAAAACTCGCATTAAATAACGAATTTCTCGCGGTGACCGATTCCAGTTTTCTGTCGAGAATGCCCAAATCGTCAAATATTTTATTCCCCAGTCTTGGGCAACCCTGGATATCTCCACAATATTATCCATGCCACGCCTGTGACCCTCCTCGATTGGCAAACCTCGTTCTTTCGCCCACCTGCGGTTACCGTCCGGAATTAAGACAATATGTTTGGGGAGAATAACCTCTGGTCCAAAGGGGGATTTGGGTTCCCCGTTCGTTTTTGCCAGTCTGTTGGTCTTTTTTTTCATTAAGATTTGGGTAAACTCAGGTCAATGATACCCATTTTGAAAATAATTGGCAAGAATTTTTGCGGCCAACTTCGCCCATGGGGTGTATTTCTTAGGGTCTTGCTTCTGATCCCTGACGAAATCCTCAAATCTAACCTGTTTGCTTTCATAAACCTCTCCTCGATTCGGCTCATATTCGCCGTCGAACTTGCCTACCAAAACTGCACAGTACTCATTCTCACAATTTGCTCCATCCTTCGCAAAATAGTTAAAAGCCCCAACCTTTTTGACCCTGACATGGCCAATTCCCATCTCTTTTGCCAATGCCCGATCCGAAGCCTCCTGATAACTCTCGCCTTTTCCGTTAAGCCTTAGCGGGTGAGAAATGGCTGTCAGATCCCACTGCCCGTTAAACAATTTATGCTTGCGTCTTTGCAGTAAAACCCTGCCTTTTAGATCGACGAGGGCCGTTACAAACGCTCGATGATGCTTACCTTGCCCCTTGTGCGCTTTCTCAACCAGCGCATAACCCACAAAATTATCCTTTTTATCAACTAAAATCACTTTTGGGAACATTTAATGTTGAGTGGCTACACGATGTTTTTCAACCCAGAATCTGCCCTTGGCGTTTTCCTTGGCCAAAATTACCAAGTCATCGGGCAATGGAAATTTAATATTTTCTTTAAGAACCTCCAGATGCTCAATCTTGGAGTCAGGGTTCTTTTTCTTTATATGGACGACCAATCTGTTAACCAAATACTCAGGCGCGGAAGCTCCAGAAGTGATGCCCAAAATTTGGGCGCCATCAAACCATTTTTGGTTAATCATAGACTCGTCATCAATTAGATAAGCATTCGTTCCTTCATGGCGGCAAACTTCAACCAGTCGCTGAGAGTTAGAGCTGGTCGTCGAGCCAATAACCAGAACTAAATCGCTTTTTTTGGCCAGCGCCCTTGCAGCTGTTTGTCTGTTAGTTGTTGCATAGCAGATATCAGAAGACGGCGGCGCAATGATATTTGGGAATCTCCCCTTTAGCCTATCGACTGTCTCTTTGGTGTCCGAAATCGAAAGAGTCGTTTGCGTCAGATAAACTAATTTATCCTCTTGAAGAACTTCAAGGTCTGCTACTTCGTCTGCTTTCTCAATCAAAACTGCAGTCCCCTTGGGAATTTCCCCAAAAACGCCTGCTGGTTCCGGATGGTCTCGGTGGCCAACGTAAATTACAAAATATCCCTCCCGAACGTATCTCTGAGCTTCCAGATGGACTTTGGTAACGAGTGG
>CAZBJS010000062.1:1825-3121 GCA_964492295.1 uncultured Gammaproteobacteria bacterium | reverse complement strand
TCTGCCGTCAGTACGTTATTTGGTACCTACCATAACTTGATTTTCTCCTTAGGTGCTCTTTTTTTGATAGTTCTCGGGCTTTCTTTAGTTTTGGGGATGCAGTTTTCATTTCCAGTCTTAGCCCATCCACAACTTAAAAGTTCGGGTTTAGGGTCAGTCTTTATCTTAGGGGTATTTTCCGGAATTGCGACAACCTGCTGCGCCCCAGTTTTAGCCGGCGTTTTGACTCTGGCTGCTTTGCCGGCGTCATTCCTTTTGGGTGGAGCCTACACTCTTGCTTATGTTTTAGGGATGGTTATCCCGCTATTCGTACTAAGTATGGTTTTGGATAAGAGTAATTTCACACAAAAATTTTTTACATTTAGAAAAACGGTAAGCTACAGTATTTTGGGGAAAAGAATTCGTCTGACCCTCTCAAATCTTTTCTCAGGCCTCATGTTTTTAATACTTGGATTGATCATTCTTTATTTAGCAGTGACCAACAATTTAATCACTCATGCTTCCTATCAGATAAGCATCAATGTGTATCTTACTAAACTAATCCAATTTATCGGAAAGTACACAAAAATTATCCCCGAAACCATTTGGGCTTTTATTTTCTTTATTGCATTTTTGGCAATTGTTGGCATTGCCGCACGGCAATTCTTAAACCCGAATGGTAAGAAAGAAGGTGGTGGTAAATAAAAAAACGAGTAATTTTTTGGACACTTGGAATTGCTCTTTTTGTCTCTGGAGTAGTTGCCGGGGCGATCTTCTTATCAGGCAAAAGCCAACAAGAATCGATGGACCACGGTGTACATATAGCAAGCGATGAGGAAAAATTAAATTCCTGGGTTGGTTACCAGGCACCTGATTTTACACTCACAAGTTATGACGGTAAAAAAATTAGTCTGGGAGACTATCGAGGGAAAAAGGTTGTGCTTTTCTTTACCGAAGGAGCGATGTGCTATCCTTCCTGCTGGAACCAAATAGCCGCTTTCGGCAAAGACAGCGCATTCAACAATGAGGATACCTTAGTTCTTAACATTATGGTTGACACCAAAAACGAATGGAAAAAGGCAGTCGACAAAATGCCCGAACTGGCTCCTGCCACCGTCCTCCTTGATGTTTCCAGAAATGTTTCCAAAGAATATGGAGTGCTTTCCCTACCGTCGTCTATGCACAAAGGTCAGTATCCGGGTCATACATATTTGATTCTTGATAAAAACGGTGTAGTCCGTTTCGTCAAAGACGATCCCCAAATGGCCGTCAGAAATGATGAGTTGAAAGTAGAACTTGAGAAACTAAATTGAATAT
>CAZBJS010000062.1:605-1725 GCA_964492295.1 uncultured Gammaproteobacteria bacterium | reverse complement strand
ACCAATCAAGACGGGAAGTGTCCTTGACGTTGGGACCGGTACCGCAAACTTAGCCATTATGATTAAGAAAGAATTTCCCAAAGCTCAAGTTGTCGGTATTGATCCTGACGAAAAAATTTTAGAAATTGCCAAAAGCAAAATTTTAAAAGAAAAACTTGATATAAAACTAATTAAGGCATTTGCCCAAAAACTTCCCCTGAAATCGGGATCGTTTGATTATGTGGTTTCAAGTTTTGCAATCCACCACATTCCCGCCCCATTCAAAAATCAGGCATTTGCCGAAATGAAAAGGGTACTCAAATCAGACGGTACAATTCTGATTATTGACATCGGTACACCCAAAAATCTCCCGGCAAAAATCGCAGGTCTAGCCCTTTCATTTTTTGAATCTGTTGGACCAAACCTGAAAGGTGCAATACCCAAAGCCCTAAAAGAAGTCGGGTTTTACAATGTCAAAGAAATCGAAACTAAATTTGGGCTGATTTCTTTCTATCGGGCCAGAAAATGAGCTGATGATCGGCTGGTATTGAAGTCGGCGGATTATATCCAGCCGGGACTAGGTCGAAAAACTGGTTTAGGAACAACTCTTTCCTTTTCGGCCGCTTTCTCTTCTTGCACTTCTTGCTGTTTGGGAACGACTTCCCCCATTCTCGCAAGCTCTCTAATACCTACCGAAACAGGATGTTCAGCTAGCTCTCGCAAACGAATCTCATAATACCCTTTCGTATATTTGGTCTCCTCTGGGTCATCTTCTAGGCCTCGCTGGTGCACATATTCATTATGAAGGTTCACAATAAGTTGCGTCGGGAAATCAACTCTGTTTCTTGTAAGAGCGTTGGGATCAGGATCACCTTGAGAATAAACCTCTGCGACTCTTTCAAGATAGGAAACACGAACAGGTTCGCCAATAAGTAGGGTTGCTTTATGTTCTGTCTTCCCTTTCATTAAATAGTACGGGAGTGTGAAGAGGCTCCCAGACCATTGCAAGTCGGTTCCTCTGAAGGCAACGGGGACTATATAACTTTTATCTTCCCACCAGCAGACCGAACCCCACCTAGCGGATTGCATTTCAACAGAGTGTGTTCCTTGCATGACTGCAATACCCACTTGACTTTGCCGA
>CAZBJS010000062.1:0-595 GCA_964492295.1 uncultured Gammaproteobacteria bacterium | reverse complement strand
TATTTGCCTATCTTTGTAAGATCAAGAGAGCCTACATTTTCTTTCTTCAACAACTCTATTAAAGGCAGAACCGCTCTCGAATCTCCATTTCTACCTAACCAGAGCGCACTCACTGTGCGTGCAATTCCCACTTTACTTTGCCGAACCCTTTCCTTGGCCTTGGTATTCATCTTTGATTTTTTCTTATCACCGCCGTACTTGTGTGGATTGACGGACTCTACTCGCAGGTCCAGACTGTATGCAATAGCACGAATTGGCAGTCCTAACAATGGATTATTTGTATATCTGTTGGACATTACTAAGGTTCCCATAAAATCCTGCAATTCTTCCTCTTTTGCAACGATAGCTGCATTTGTAGGGAAATCAGCCCGAGAAGGATGACTTGGTAATATTGTGGCTGTTTCGCCTTGATCAAGTAATGCTTTTAGATTATGAGGTTTTTGCTCACCTGTTTCTTTATTAATTCCGGTTAAGTTTTCAATTCCAATTACTTCGTAGCTAAGCGACCTTCTTCGAAGCCAATTTCTAACGGTTCTCTGGATAAAATTGCCCCTGAAACGCGCTTCGGTCTCTTTACCCATAGGAAAGATATTAT
>CAZBJS010000061.1:0-3184 GCA_964492295.1 uncultured Gammaproteobacteria bacterium | reverse complement strand
GTTGCCTCCGATGGTACCAAAAAAGAAGAGGCTGAATTTATCAGAATTGTCTCCTGGAATAAACTGGCCGAGCTCTGTTCGCAACTTCTGTCCAAAGGCAGGAAGGTCTATGTCGAGGGGAGGCTGCAAACCCGAAGTTGGGAGACTTCCGACGGTCAGGCCCGCCAGACCACCGAGGTGGTCATTGACGATATGAGGATTCTGGATTCAAAGAAGAGTTTTGAGGAAGGAACGGTTGGGGAAATCTTGCCGGAGGATTTAGGGGAGCAAAAGCCTTCCGGGGAGTCGGGGCAGGTGAAGCCAGAGCCTCAAAGTGAAAAGAAATCAGCCGAAAAAGAGGCAAAAGCTGCTAAAAAATCGGCTAAAAAATCCCAAGAAACTGAACAATCAAGGGATCTTCAGGACAAAAAAGACGATGAAACCATTGATCTTGACGACTTACCTTTCTAGGCGATGAGCAGAAAGCTTCCACGGGGTAAAAATTGCCAGCTTTGTGCAAACAATATTCTTGTAGACTACAAAGACGTGAATCTTCTTTCCCGGCATATTTCCGAAAGAGGTAAAATTTTATCCCGAGCGAAAACCGGCGTCTGCGCCAGACATCAGAGGCAGTTGACTCGAGCCATAAAACGCGCAAGATTTGTCGCTCTTTTACCCTTCGCCCAGAAATAGATTATGCCTGAGCCAAAGAAAGTTTTAATCTCGCCCCTTTTTAATTTTTTTGTCCAGTTTATAGTTGTTGCAGCGCTCTTTTTTGCCATTGGTTTTGCTCTTGGCCAGAAAAAGATCGAAGTCACCAAGCGCAATTTTGTCCCCAAGATTTCGGTTCAGAATCAACTGCCTCCCCAAAATCAAAACATTGACTTTTCGCTTTTCTGGAAGGTTTTTGAGATTTTGCCCCAAAAATATCTCGACAAGTCGGCAATTGAAAGCCAGAGGCTACTTTATGGAGCAATTTCCGGAATGGTCCGCGCTCTTGGCGATCCGTACACGGCATTCTTGGATCCAAAACAAAATGAGGCAATACGCGCGGAGCTGGCTGGTTCCTACGAGGGAGTAGGCATTCAAATCGGATTTAACGAGGACAAAAGACTGGTGGTAATTTCGCCCTTGAAAGGGACACCGGCGGAGAGAGAAGGAATTGAGCCACGCGATCTCATTTTGAAAATAGAGGATCGGGAGACCTTCGATCTGACACTACCGGAAGCTGTTGATCTGATTCGCGGACCGGCAGGCACCAAAGTAAAGTTACTCCTTGGCAGGGGGAATCAGGAGAGTTTTGAAAAAGTCGTTGAGCGAGCCAAAATTAATGTTAAGTCAGTCGAAGTCGAGTACAGAACAATCCAAAAAGGTGAGGTGGCGATAATTCAAGTCTCTCGGTTTGGGGACAAGACTGATAGCGAGTGGGACTTGGCTGTTGAGGAAGTTCTTGGGCGGGGAGTGATTGGGGTCATCGTTGATATGCGCAACAACCCGGGAGGACTCCTGTCCTCTTCCATCCATCTTGCGAGCGAGTTTATAAAGGGAACAGTTGTTCGTGAGGAATTCTCAAACGGAAACGTGGAGCCTTTGGCAGTTGATCATGAGGGGAAACTTTTGAAAATGCCCATTTTGGTTTTGGTAAATTCCGGTTCCGCCTCAGCCTCGGAAATTTTTGCCGGGGCAATTCAAGATAACAAGCGAGCTAAAATCGTCGGAGAAGTCACCTTTGGTAAAGGAACGGTCCAGGAGCCGGTAGATCTTCCGGGCGGTTCTGGTCTTCATGTAACGGTTGCCAAATGGCTCACTCCAAAGGGCGCCTCGATTGACAAAGAAGGAATTACACCAGATGTTAAGGTTGAATTATCGGCCGAGGACAGGCAGAATAATCGTGATCCGCAGCTTGACAGGGCACTTGAGATTTTGTAGTAATTATCTAGGTGATTTTTAAAGGACAAAACGGCTGGATTTGGGGAATCAAAATGCCGAAGTTGACTTTGATTTTAATTCTGGTTGCCCTGTGGATTCTAAGTATCGTCGGGGCAGTTAGGCTTTTTGGTAAACAGTTGCCTTCTTTATCTTCCCAAAACAAAGTAGTCGAGACTCAAAAAATTCTGGAGGAGGAATCGGTTGTCATTGATGTTGTCGAAAAAGTTTCGCCGTCTGTCGTTTCGATTGCGGTGGAGGATGTTGACGTTTTAGGTCCATTCGGCTTTCCACAGCAGGGCAAGAAACAGGAATCCGGAATCGGCACCGGTTTTGTTGTTTCCAAAGACGGTCTTATCTTGACCAATAAGCACGTAGTTTCCCAGAATCGCGCATACATCGCGATAATCAGAGCAAATGACGGTACCGAACGCAAGCTTGAAATCAAAGAACTCCATCTTGACCCATTTAACGACTTGGCTTTAGTAAAAGTGGATGCAAATGACCTAAAACCTGTAGAGATGGGTGATTCAGGCAATCTGAAAGTTGGCCAAAAAGTTATTGCCATTGGTAATGCTTTAGGGCAATTTGAAAATACCGTAACGACAGGAGTTGTTTCCGGGCTTGGACGGGGGGTGACGCCGTTTGATCCTTCTACGGGCCTGACCGAGCGTCTTGAGGATTTAGTTCAGACTGACGCTGCGATCAACCCTGGTAATTCCGGTGGACCCTTAGTTAACACTGCCGGACAGGTTATTGGAATAAACACGGCAGTGGCCAGTGCCGAAAATATCGGTTTTGCCATCAAGATTAATATTGCCAAAGAGTTAATTGTTGATTTTACCTCTTCCGGCGGTAAAATTTCCAGGCCATTTTTGGGGGTGCGCTACAGCCACATTTCGCGCGAAAGCGCACTTTTAAATGATGTGCCAGAGGGTGAGTTGGTCAGGCAAGTTGTGGAAGGCTCGGCCGCGTCTGGTGCGGGGATTAAGATAGGCGATATCATTACCCATTTTGACGGCCAGAAATTGACGGAGGAGGAAACTCTTTCCAAAATAATCAGAACCAAAAAAGTGGGAGATGTCGTCAAGATTCGGGTTTTCCGTGACGGGCAAACTCTTGACCTTTCGGCGACTTTAGGCGAAGCCCCGGGAGAGTAAGCTAGTTTTTTTCAACTACTGACTACTGACTAACCTTTAGCTAGGTGCAGATTGATTGCGTCGTTGAGAATGGCAAGAACCGCGCCAATGGTCACGGCTATCGCCAAAAAGCGCCAAAA
>CAZBJS010000060.1:0-3226 GCA_964492295.1 uncultured Gammaproteobacteria bacterium | reverse complement strand
TTGAAAAGCTTCTTCTGGATGATTTGTCAGACAACTATTCGATAATTGTTTCCAGCGATTTTCTTGAAGCGACTGACTCTGCCGATATTGAAGTAATCGGTGGAGCCAAATAATGCCGCCCTACTTTGGGCGCAAATTCTAGCCTAATCTTTCGGTAAACCCAAGTGGGTGTCATGTCCTCCGAAGCTTCACGCGAAGGAGGAACTTCGGACTCCCTAGATTTATACATGAAAGCGAAGATATCAGCCAGAATTTAAAGTGCTACCCAAGTAGGGTCTCATTTCCTGTAGATCAGTTTAATAATACCACTCGGGTCAACAACTGACTAGTTACCAGCTAGAAGGGGGCGGTAAAGCCGGGGATCAAAAGGCTAAACAATCTGGAAACTAAAGGCAGGAGTATCCTGCCAATAGAGCCGGTCACCAAAAGCAGAAGCAATATAAAGATGCCATACCTTTCGGTTTGAATAAAATCTCGATACCAGTCACGCGGCAGAAGCCCAGCCAACACCTTAAAACCATCAAGGGGGTGAACAGGGATTAAATTGAATACTCCCAATATCAAATTTATCCAAATTACAATCGAGATGACCTCATAGATCGAGTTAATAGCTGGCGATAAATTACCCGAAAAATAAGCCACCAAATATGGAACAGAAATCAAAGTTGCCAAAAGGAAATTGGAGGCGGCACCGGCAAAGGAGATTAGGGCCGAATCGCGTTTTATATTGCGCAGATTAAAGGGATCAAAGGGTGTTGGTTTGCCCCAGCCAAAGCCCAAAAGCAGAAGGGCCAAGGTTCCAATGGGATCAAGGTGAGCCGTGGGGTTGAGGGTTAATCTGCCGGCAAGTTTGGCGGTCGGATCGCCAAGCCTGTAGGCGACTAAGGCATGGGCAAATTCGTGAATGGTGATGGCAAGAATCAAGCCGACAATAAAGGCCAGGGCAACGGCTGGGTTAATTTGGAGGAGATTGAGAATAAGCATTAGTTAGGCTATTGGGCCGTTAAGTTGTTAGGCGAGTGGGTTTATGCTATATTCTAGCAGATTAAATTGCTAAATGGTTACATTGCTACATTGTTGAATAGAGGAATTTTGGGTCAATATGACAATTTAACAATTTAACAATTTTTTTATGAAAGTTTGCCAAATTTGCGGTAAAGGATCAATTATCCAAAAATCCGGCGCCCATCAGTACGGTGGGGGTTGGGCAATGCGCGCGACCAAAAAACGGACTGTTTGGCTTGTAAATTTGCATTCAGTCAAAGTTACCTATAAGGGAGTTAAGAGAACAATGCGCCTTTGCACCAAGTGTCTGCGAAGGGTCAAAGCCCAGATGAAGTCCCATCCAGTTGTGAAAACAGAAGCGATAGAAACTCCTCAGGCAACTGCTCAAGCTACCTCTGTTTAAAAGCATCAAGAAAGATGAATTTTGAGGAAATTCTCAATAAAGTTTTGGAGATTGCCCAGTATCCTCAGGAAAAAAGAGAAGAGTTTATTACCACTTTTTATGAGTTTCTTTATCTTAAGCTCGTTTCGGAAATTCGGGAGATTGACCCGGAAGCAGCTGACCGGGTGATGACCGCCAATGCCAGGAGTGCGGGTCCGGATGAGATGAAAAAGGTTTTTGAGGAAATTTCAAAAAAACCAAACATTGCCGAAGTTGTCGAGCGAATATCCCAAGAAGTTATCGAAACTTTCGTTGATGATGTGGCCAAGAATGCGACTGATGACCAGAAAAGAAAGATTCTTGAGGCAATTTCCCCTATGTCAGGTGAAGTTTCTCCAAAAGAGCTTTTGCCGCAGGATACCCATTAAGAAATTCTTTGATGGTCATTGGCCGTTTGCCCTTCGACTTCGTTCAGGACTGCGCTTATTGGATAAGTAATTGACTGATTTTGCTAAATATCTCTGGGTATCCATTCTTGAATTGAGAGATCAACATAGGACGCTTGCCTTCTGGCTGGATTAAATTCCCTGGAAGGAATTTAATAATTTTTAATTTTTCATTTTTAATTTTTAATTTAGTGTAAACGCCCGGCCAGGGGTAAAAGGCACGGGTCATGCGGTCTAGGACTTGAGGGTTAGGAGGACTAAGAAGATTAATAAGGCCGTCTTCTTTGGTGACTTTTTTGGTAAAAGTGGCAAGAGCGTGATTTTGAGGCTTAGGTTTGAGTTTCTCATCTAAATATTCAGGTAAGGTTTCAATTAGGAGTTCGCCCCCCAATTTTCCGAGTTTTTCGACAAGCGCAGCATGGGTGTCGTGGTTTGTGATATTAATTTTTTTTTGAGCAAGAATTGGCCCATGATCAATTTCTTCATCAAGTTTAATAATGGTAACTCCAGTTTGTTTTTCGCCAGCCAAAATTGCCGACTGAATGGGCGAAGGACCGCGGTATTTGGGCAAGATTGAAGGGTGGATATTGATGAAGCCGTACTTGGGGATCGCCAAAATGTCTTTAGGAATTATTTTGCCGTAGGCCACGAGGATGGCTAGATCGAATTGAGAATTGAGAATTGAGAAAGTCTCGTTGCCTGTCCGCAAGTGAGAATTGAGAGTTTTTGGCTCGAGAACATCAATGTGATGTTTGGCGGCGGTTTGTTTGACTGGAGATAGTTGTGGCTTGAGACTTCTCCCGACTTTTGAATCAGGTGCCGTCACGACAAGTTGGGGCCTAAAGGGGGAATCGATTAGTTTCTCAAGAATAATTTGGGCAAGTCTGGGGGTTCCAAAAAATACGATATTCATGCAAATGTAACTTCTACCAGCTGCTCTTTGCCGCCTTTGCCCTTTTCGACTTTGAAAATCTTGCCATTCTGATCGTGGACATGGTCGGTAAAGAGAATCCCGTTTAGGTGGTCAACTTCATGCTGGATGATGCGGGCCGGTAAGCCCTTGTAATGGGCTCGGCTGACTTTACCTTGTTTATCATTGGCTTCGAGATCAAGTTCTGCGGGACGGATAACATGGCCGTAAAGTTGGGGAACAGAGAAACAACCTTCAAGATAAGTAACTTCTTGTTTAGATAACTTGACGATTTTAGGGTTGATGAAGCTTTTGACTCTATTTCTGATTTTGGCGACAAAAACCTGTTTAAAAACGCCAATTTGGGGGGCCGAAAGGCCAAGGCCTATCGGGTCGGTTTGGGCAACAAGAGTGTCGGCAAGGTCGCTGATTAATGACTCAAGAGATTTATCAAAAGATGTTATCTCTTGCGACCGTTGTCTT
>CAZBJS010000059.1:0-3314 GCA_964492295.1 uncultured Gammaproteobacteria bacterium | reverse complement strand
CACTGGTATGTTGTTCATACCCACTCGGGTCACGAAGCAAAAGTTGCCGCAACCCTAAAACAAAGAGTCGAATCACAGAAACTTGAGGACAAAATCGCCGACATTCTGGTGCCGACTCAAAACAAAATAGAAATCAAAGAAGGTAAAAAGTCAAACGTTAAGGAAAAAATCTTCCCTGGCTATATTCTAATCCGAATGGTTCTTGATGACGCTACTTGGCTTGCTGTTAGAACCACGCCCGGAATCACTAGTTTCGTCGGCGTTGCCAACAGACCGACTCCGCTGCCGGACCAAGAAGTGACAACCATCCAAAGGTTCATGACCATGGAAGCGCCGAAATTCAAAACTACTTTTTCTGCGGGTGAAGCGGTCAAAATTATTGATGGCCCATTTGCTGAATTTTTAGGCTCGATTTCGGAAATTGACGAAGAGCGGGGCAAGCTCAGGGTTTTAGTCTCCATTTTTGGACGGGAGACTCCTGTCGAGTTGGATTTCCTCCAAGTTGCTAAACTCTAACTTGGACTATACAAGTCCATAATCCATCATCTATCATCTATAATCTAAATAATGCTTGCCAAAATTCCTAAACCCGTCCTGGTTGCAACACTTCTTGTCGCCGCCACGACATTAAGTCTCCTTTTGGTAAACATCGATGACCCAAGCTATACAGAGCCCTTTTTTTTGGGCGGGCAAGCGAGTCTCCCTTTTGTCAAAAAAACAGACACTATCACCCCTCTAATTCAGGAGGAGACCGCCGACTTGCCCGGAAAATATGCAATCTACATTAAGGATTTAAAAAGTCAAGAATCTTCTTCCCTGAATCCTGACGAAAAATTTGCCTCAGCAAGCCTCTATAAGCTTGCTGTTATGTACAAAGCTTTCGACGCTTTGGATAAGGGAGAAATTCAAAGACAAGAATCCGTCTCTGGCGACAAAGCTTACTTGGATCAAAGGGTTTCGGGGAAGGAAAACGTTGAAGATTTGGGTCGTGAAGAATCAACCGAAGTCATTTCAAGCCCGATAGACGAGGCTTTAAGGCTGATGATCACTATTTCCGACAACTACTCGGCAATTCTTTTGGCAGAGAAACTCGGCTGGGCAAAAATCGACACATTCATGGAAGAAAAAGGCCTCGCCGAAATTAATCTCGTCGGACCAGATTCTCCAAACCTCACTGCCCGCGCAACTGCCCAACTTCTTGAGCAAATTTACAACAATGGTGCAGTCAGTCCAAAGGCTTCGGAAGAAATGAAGAAACTGCTTTTTGCCCAAAAAATCAATGATCGCATTCCCAAATATCTGCCGCGCGATATTCAAGTCGGGCACAAAACCGGCGAATTGGGCGCCATCCGCCACGATGCCGGCATAGTTTTGGGCAAAAGGAGCCACTACATTTTCGTGTTCCTCTCCGAAACTCCCGCTCCCCTCGACGCCGCCGAAAACATTGCCCTCCTTTCCAAGAAAATTTTTGATGAATTGGAGAAATAATTATCCCCAGTCTGAGTAGACAAATCTTCTTAAATCCGCTATCATCCATGATAATCAAAATGGCCACTAAGAAGATAAAGACAATTATTAAATTAAATGCTCCTGGCGGGCAGGCTACCGCTGCGCCCCCAGTCGGACCGATTTTGGGCCAACACGGCTTGCCGATTATGGATTTTGTCAGGGCCTTTAACGAAAAAACCCAGGATCAAAAAGGCCTCATCCTGCCTGTGGTAATTACAGTTTATGAGGACCGCACGTTTTCCTTTGTGATTAAAAAGCCGCCAGTTGCCCAGTTGATTAAAAAAGCGGCCGGTCTTGAAAAAGGAGCAGGCGCTGCCGGCAAGCAAATAGTCGCCAAACTCTCCCGAGAACAAGTCAAAAAAATTGCCGAAGAAAAGATGCCAGACTTTAATACGCGTGACCTGGATTCTGCAGTCAGAATTGTCCAAGGAACAGCCCGTTCGATGGGGGTGGAAATTACAGAATAACTCAAAAATCAAAATGCAAAAGTCAAAAATTCAATTAAAAATTCAAAATATCTCAAAATCCGAAAGGATTTTGAAAAGGAGGAATGCGACTGCACAAGAAGTCCGCTAAATTAGCGGACGAAAAATAGCAGGAGCCATTTCGACGTGGGTACAACCAGAATCAAAGTTATTGATTTATCAGGCGAAAAGGAGCAGATCAAAACCTCCAGAAAACACGCCGAAAAATTAACCGGTGTAGCCAAAATTAAGGCCGCCAAAGGCGAGCCTCGCTTACAAGAGCGGGAGGAAAAGAAGCCAAAGCAAGAAGTCTCAGAAGGGCCAAAAGGATCAAAAGTCTCAGAAGTTGAAGAAAAAGAAGTTGCCTCTGTTTCTTCTGAACCGTCCGCACCCTCTCAGTCATCCCAACCCTCCAAACTCCTGCGCCGCCATCATCATCTGGGTAGAAAATATTTAGAAGCAAAGGCCATCATTGAGCTCCAAAAGCTGTATCCCGCTGGTGAGGCAATCGACCTTTTATACAAAACCTCAGTCACCAAATTCGACCCGACGGTTGAGATTCACCTTAATGTAGTTGATAAAAATATCAAAGGTACTGTTAAACTTCCTCATGCAATTGACAACAAAAAGGAAACGAGAATTTTAGTATTTAGTGACCAGGAACCTGCCTTGCCGGCAGGCAGGCCTGAAAGCGGCGACCAGCGATTAATTTGGGGCGACGAAAAAACTATCGACGAAATTGCCGAAGGTAAGCTTCGCCCAAATCGCGATTTTGATAAAGTCGTCTCAGCGCCAAAATTTATGCCGGCCCTTGCCAAAATCGCCAAAATCCTGGGACCGCAGGGCTTGATGCCCAATCCCAAAAACGGTACGGTAAATGCGGATATCGCGCAGGCAGTCAAAGCAACAGGCGCCGAGGGCCTTGAGTACAAAACAGACCCAAATGCCCCTATTGTTCACACAAGGCTCGGAAAGCTTTCCTTTAAACCGCAAGAACTTGAACAAAACTTAAAGACCCTTGTTGCCTCAATCGGCCCGACAAAGATTAGAAAGGCTGTTATCACTTCGACCATGGGGCCGGGAATTAAAGTTGACATTTCGACTATCAGTCAGTAACAACTTGTCCGCAGCCAGCTTACCCTGAGCGTATCGAAGGGTCAAAGGATGGAACCGCCTGTCAAAATCGATCCCTTCTCACCCGTACAAAAAGCCTAAATTTAATTTGTAGAAAAGCTCTGCTCAATTCGAGCATTGCGAGAATCAAGGTTCTGAGCGGAGCTCAGGTTCTTATTCGTAGAAAAGCTCTGCTTATTCGTAGAAAAGCTCTGCTTATTCGTAGAA
>CAZBJS010000058.1:0-3348 GCA_964492295.1 uncultured Gammaproteobacteria bacterium | reverse complement strand
TCAATGCTGAGCAGGATCGAAGTGTGGACCTCATTCATATGTTTCCCAGGGTTATTTGCTAAATGCTTAACGACTAAGGACTAACGCTTAATTTAATGCAGAATGTCAGACGACTAAAGCTTTTAGATTCGAGATTGCGTTAGACGTTTGTCTTTAAGCGTTAGACATTTTGCGAAAAAATTATGCCTACAGCCAAAGTTAGTGTCCATGTAAAAAATCCCCGATCTTCCAATGATGAAGCAGGGGAAAGTGTGGTGACTCCTTCAGTGATTGATCTTCGAAGTCAATCGAGAGAACCCCAGGCTACTTCTTCAAAGGTTTCCGTGGAGTCGCCATTTGACAGGTCAGGGGACACTTCCCGCGATTTTCCGACTGTTGACGAAACTGCTGCCCCGGGCCGAGATGTGCCCACGCAGCGAGTCAGTGGCATTTTGGACATCACCAGCGATGGCCATGGTTTCTTGCGCCCAAAATTCAGGCCGTCCGAGGAGGATGTTTACATCAGTGCTTCGCAAATCAGAAAGTTTCAGCTGCGACCCGGCGACGCGGTCGAAGGCTTGGGCCGGCCTCCCAAAGACAGCGAGCGTTATTTCGGACTTCTCAAGGTTGAGAAAGTTAACGGCGTTGATGCCGAAAAGCAGGACAGGCGGCAAAAATTTGAAGAGCTGACCCCGATTTATCCAAACGAAAAGTTAAAGCTTGAAACCGGGAAAGTCCCCCTTTCCACCCGAGTGATTGACTTGATTGCACCAATAGGCCGTGGCCAACGGGGCATGGTCGTCTCGCCACCAAAGGCCGGCAAAACAACAATTCTTAAAGACATTGCCCGGGGTATTGCCGAAAATCATCCCAAAGTCCATCTGATGGCAGCTTTAATCGGTGAGCGACCAGAGGAAGTTACCGATATCTCAAGATCGGTCCGTGGCGAAGTGATTGCCTCAAATTTTGACGAGCCGGCAGAGGATCAGACCAATGTTGCCGAGATTGCTCTGGAGCGTGCCAAAAGACTGGTTGAGCGGGGTTTTGATGTGGTTATTCTTCTCGATTCGATAACCCGCTTGGCCCGAGCTTACAATCTTTCGGTTCCACCCTCCGGTCGAACTTTAACGGGTGGTTTTGACCCGGCAGCTCTTTATCCGCCCAAGCGGTTTTTTGGGGCTGCCAGAAACTGTGAAGGAGGAGGTTCTTTAACGATTATCGGCACTGCCCTTATTGATACCGGTTCCCGCATGGACGACCTTATTTATGAGGAGTTCAAGGGCACCGGCAACATGGAACTTCACTTGGATCGCAAATTAGCCGAGCGGCGGATTTACCCGTCAATTGATGTCGAGCGATCCTCAACCAGACAAGAGGAACTTTTGTTTTCGGCAACCGAGTATAAACAAATTGTCACTATGCGCAGGATGCTTTCGGTACTTTCGCCTGATGAGCGTACGGGAATTCTGACTGAGAGGCTTGCCAAGACAAGTTCGAATAAGGAATTCTTAGACAATCTTAGTAAAGACATCAAATGAAACTAAGAATTCCTTGCGCCGCGTCAGACGCGGGCTAAAGGAATTCTTAGATAATCTCAGTAAAGACATCAAGTAAACTTAAAGCTAAAATGTTAAAATTTAAAACTGAGGAGTTTTTCGATTTTCGTTTTAAGTTTTAAGTTTAAAAGATGGATTTCGATCCTTTGCCAAAAGAACTTCTCGATTTTATCCGGGCGCTAGGCGTCTATATTACTTCTCGACTTGGCCGGGCAGGCCTTAATTTTGAACAGACCAAAGACTTTGTCGTTGATGTTTTGCTTTCCCGCCGTGGAGCCAACACTTCTCTTTTTGTCCATGCTTCGATTTTGGGGCTGGCAGTGGTGGTTTTGACAATTGGCGGTCTTTTTTCCTCAACGGCTGTTATTTCCGGTTCCTACCCGGGAGTTGCTGCCAACCCTTTGATTGCCGGCGCCACAAGTGACCTTTCCAGCCTAGCAGTTATTTCCTCTTCGATTACGCCGGTGACGGTGATTTCCGAGAAACCTCGCGACAAGGTTGTTGAGCATGAAGTCGCCGAAGGCGATACCGTCTCCTCGGTTGCGGGGGAATTTGGAGTTTCCGAAGAAACGATTCTCTGGCAAAACGACCTTTCTTCGGCAAGCACGATCAAGCCCGGGCAAAAGCTGGACATTCTGCCTGTTTCGGGGGTTGCTCACAAAGTGGAGTCCGGGGATACTATTTATTCGGTTGCCAAAAAATATCGGGCAAACGCCCAGGCAATTCTTGATTTTCCTTTCAATGATATCGGTGATGATTTTCAACTGATCACAGGCCAGTTCTTGATTGTTCCGGACGGCGCTCCGCCGGAAAAACCAAAGCCCGCACCGACTCAGTACTTGGCTCGTGCCAATATTCCAGCTTCGGATCTTGGCAGTGGCCGCTTTATCTGGCCTGCTTCGGGTGATCTTGCCCAGTACTTTGCCTGGTATCACCCGGCGATTGATATTTCAAATCTCGGCGGTGGTCCAATTTATGCGTCAGACAGCGGTACAGTGACAGTTAGCGGTTGGCCAGACAATTACGGATACGGTAACAGAGTGGTCATTGACCATGGTAACGGTTATACGACACTTTATGGCCATCTTTCGGCAATCTACGTATCGCCCGGACAGCAAGTGACCAAAGGTGAGGTTATTGGGGCAATGGGTTCGACCGGTAGATCCTCAGGCGTTCACGTGCATCTTGAAATAAGAAAAGACGGAACGGCCCTTAATCCACTGGGGCTTTTGGGACGCTAATCTGGTATCTGGTATTTAGTATCTGGTATTTAGTATTTTGAATGGATGAACCATAGAAACCTGCTTGGCAGTTTTTGCCCCTACAAAATACATAATACAAAATACATAATACTACCCTTCCTTACTTTTGTTCTTCCTCTGGCTCTTTACATCAAAACTCTTGCGCCGACCTATATCCCCATTGACAGTGCGGAGTTGGCACTGTGTATGCATTTTTGGGGAATCTGCCATCCTCCGGGTTTCCCGCTTTATATTCTGGCCGGCAAAATTTTTACGGGTCTTTTTCCCTTTGGAACGTTGATTTTTAAGGCTAATCTGCTCTCTGCGATCTTGGGGGCGGGTACTGTCCTTGTTGTTTATCTTTCTTTGGTAGAGCTTAAGGTTGACAAAAAGATTGCCTTTTTGCTGTCTTTGTTTTTGGCGGTTTCTTCAGCTTTTTGGGAATTTTCTCTTTCTGCCGACGTTTTTACATTTGCGGCTTTTTTAATTTCCTTAACCTTTTTTCTGGTTTTCAAACACAAGCCCCTTTGGGCATTTTTTGCACTTGGACTTTCGGCCTCGCATTTTTACAT
>CAZBJS010000057.1:0-3409 GCA_964492295.1 uncultured Gammaproteobacteria bacterium | reverse complement strand
TGACCCTAGTCGGCGCCACCAAATGGTACATTGCCAGACCATTTTTTATAGAAGGTGCCCTTTACGGTATTGTTGGCGCAACTATTGCAGTTCTTTTGATTTATGCGCTTCTGCTCTTTTATTCGCCGAACATCCAGGATTTCTTGGGCCCGATTCAAATTTTCCCGATCTCGCCGCTCTTCTTCGTTTATCTATGGGTTGGAGAGGCTTTGGTTGCGGTTGCCGTCGGCATTATTGGCGCGACCATCGCTCTTTTGCGCTACCTGAAGGTTAAATGAAAAGACTCCTTTGGTATCTCGTCTTGCCCATAGCATTTTTGCTCCTGACAACAAGCATCATTTTGTCGGTAAATCTTGAGGATTGCTCAAAGGAAGACATTCCACAAGACAAAGTAAGCGAATGTATTGATATTCTCTCCAAAAAGGTCAGTGAACTTGGCGAGCAAAAGAGAACGCTTTCTTCTCAAATTGGCCAATTCGACAACCAAATCAGGCTTACCCAGCTAAAAATTGCTGAAGCCCAAGCAACGATTGCCCAACTTGAAAAGGAAATTGGTGTTTTGGGCTTTAGAATTGACTATATTACTGAATCTGTCGATAGGCTCGAAAAACTCCTCAAGCAGAGAATAGTTGCAACTTACCAACAAAGCTTCGTCTCCAATTTAGAGCTTTTTTTAACTTCTCGGGATTTTTCCGACCTTATTCTTAGAGTTCAATACCTCAAGCAAGTCCAAGAAAATGACAAAAGAATTCTTGCCAATTTGCAACAGACAAAAGCCAATTACGCCAATCAGAAGGATGAAAGAGAGACAAAACAGGCCGCCATTGAAGAAAACAAAAATAAACTTTTGGGACTTAAGGCAAGCCTTGATCAGCAAAAGATCGAAAAACAAGCCTTTTTGGAGATCACCAAAAACGATGAGGCTCGATACCAAAGGCTTCTAGCCCAAGCTCAAGCAGAGCTGGCGGCGGTTTTTGGAGGAGGCCAAGAAACACTTCTTAGAGATGTTAAAGAAGGAGAAAAAATAGGAAACGTTATCTCTGGTCCATCTGCATGTTCGACAGGAACCCATCTTCATTTTGAAGTCCACAAAAATGGATCCATGAATGATCCAAGCAATTATTTAAAGAATACCAGTTTTTCTTATTCTGATGGCAGTGGTTCAACTACAGGAACGATAAATCCTAATGGATCGTTGAATTGGCCGATTAATGACCCAATAATTATCTCGCAAGGATTCGGCAATACACCATATGCAAAGTCAAGTGGTTTTTATGGACCTGGAGGTCATACTGGAATCGATATGTACAATAACCCATCAGCTTTTCCCGTAAAGGCTGTTAAGGATGGGAAGCTCTATGGCGGTTCGGTAGGGTGTGCGGGAAGAACTCTTTACTATGCAAAAATTGATCACGGTGATGGCCTCATTACTTGGTATCTACACATGGTTCCCAATTAAAGTCAACTATTTTTTACACACCATCTTTTTATATATTGATATATTAAGATAGCTATTTCGGGAGTTGACAAAAGTTCGAAAAAACTTTATTTTCTTGGCTAATGCCCAATTTTTTAACTGCCCTGATAGTGCTTTCTAGCCTTCTTTTTGTTGTCGTGCCTCCTACTTTTGCCAATGTCAGCATAGTTATCAACGAGATCATGTATGATCTTGATGGTTCCGATTCCGACAGAGAATGGATAGAAATTGTAAACATCGGATCGGATTCTGTTGATTTAACTAGTTGGCGTTTTGAGGAAGCTGGAACACAACACACTTTGGTTTTAAAACAGGGCTCCGCACAGCTTGCAAGCGGCCAGTACGCCCTGATTGTCGATAACTATGATAAATTTCTTCAGGATAACCCAGGTTTTTCTGGCACAGTTTTTGACAGCTCATTCTCTCTTTCCAACACAGGCGAAAACTTAAAACTCAGAGATGCTCAGAATGGGAATGTAATAAACGAGGTGACGTATTCCTCTGACTGGGGTGCAGCTGGTGACGGGTACAGCCTACAGAGGAAACCAGATAACAGCTGGATCGCAGCAGCCCCAACTGGCGGATCGACAAACGCCACTGAACCCGCCCCCTCACTGCAACCATCACCAACAAGCAGTTCTTCTCAGTCAAACACCATCTCATCCTCAAGCAAGACAACCAAATCTCCAAGTCCTTCACCAAAGTCATCACTACCGGCGAAGTCACCTTCGCCAACACCAAAATCTCAATCTGCAATTCTTGGAGAGAAAAGCAGCGATCAAGAAGCATCGTCGAGCTTACTTTCCAGCCTGGAAAATTCACCGAGTCCACAACCTTCGCCCAGTGGTCAGTCATCTTCCAGAACAAAGATAGCAGCCTTACTTGTTGGTTCCGGTGCGGTTTTAATTGGACTTGCGCTTGGGTCTTACTTTTGGTTCAGAAGAATTTTGGCGAAATCGCCCCCACAAGAGGAGGGACAGAACAATTCCGAAGACTAAAGCAAAGTTTTTGAATAACCGCTCGCCACTTTCAAGGTGGCTTGCCGTAATTTTGTGGGCAGCGGTTATTTTTGCCCTTTCTTCAATCGAACAAATTAAGGTAAGTGAATTTTTCCTTTGGGATTTTATTGTCAAAAAGACGGCTCATGTTGGCGAATATGCTATCTTATTTGCCTTGATTTTTCGAGCAACCCGCAAAAACTGGGTGTTAACATTTTTGTTGACGATGGGTTATGCGGTGACTGATGAGTATCATCAGAGTTTTGTTCCCGGGAGATCGGCAACTTTCCTGGATTTGGGCTTTGACGCCTCAGGAGTTAATATAGCAAGCTATATAATATGGAAGCTCAAGCCACGTTTGACGTGGTCCAGACAAATTCACCGCAAGAAACCAAGAAAATAGCAGCAAATTTTGCCAAAACCTTAAAGGGTGGCGATATGGTTGCTCTCTGGGGAGATTTAGGCGCTGGTAAAACGATTTTTGTCCAGGGTGCAGCCAAAGAACTAGGAATCAGGCAGCGAGTTCTCTCCCCGACATTTGTTTTTATCAGGTCTTATCCACTAAAACTGAAAAATAAGCAAATCACTCTCAACCATGTCGATCTTTACAGGGGAGAGGGGCAAGAAGATTACACTGCTTTGGGGCTTGGGGAAGTTTTTGGGGAGGATTCGATCACTTTTGTCGAGTGGGCAGAAAAAGTTAAGCAGATTTTGCCCAAAAGAAGGATCGATGTAATTTTGGAGGTTGTTGATGAAAAAACAAGAAGGATTAAAATTGACAGGAGAGGTTAAAATCAAAAAAACCTCTCATGTCATCTCTTCGAGCTTGAGCTCCTCGAGTCTGAGATCCCTCGGAGTCGAAGACCTCAGAGCCGAAGGCCTGAGCGTGAGCGAAGGATCTTTTAAAAAAGCCACCCGGATTTTAAAATCTGGT
>CAZBJS010000056.1:0-3493 GCA_964492295.1 uncultured Gammaproteobacteria bacterium | reverse complement strand
AGCTCTGCTTATTCGTAGAAAAGCTCTGCTTATTCGTAGAAAAGCTCTGCTTATTCGTAGAAAAGCTCTGCTTATTTTTCTTACTTGACAAGAAAGGATCATCTCTGATAAATTCCCACTGATTTTTATTCCCGCTGCTCAAATTACTCGCTAATTTGACATGGGAAAAGGCCGTCGGCCCAGAGGGCCACTGACCCGAAGGGAGGTGAATTAATTCATGATTGACAACATCAATGTTGTTGACCCAAACGGGGACGATGAAAAAACGGAAGAAGAAGCAGACGAAGAAGAAGCAGAGAAGGATTAAGAGTAAAGGCTAAAAAGTCCCGTTGTTTTCTTGACAAAAAGAACCGTCCAGGTTATATTGATCCCTGCCTGCCGGTCTTCGACTCCGAGGTCTCTCAGACTCGAGGAGCAGGCAGGCAAGTCCGAAGACCGTAGGTGTCCCGAGTCCCACAAGCTTTATCGAAGGATCGAAGGACTTAATTCCCTACCGAGGATGGAATCGACTTGTCATTTTGACCCATCGGTGAACTCAGGGTCATCCTGAGCTCGTCGAAGGGATGACTGTCGACTTTGACTAAATGCGTCCGGTCTTTGGGACGCTTTTTCTTTTTCTGAAAGAAAAATATGAAAAAAGAACCCAAAAAAAGCCGCGAAATCAAAAAAGGGAAAGTAGCAAATCTTGCCCAAAAAATTGCCGAGGCCAAATCAGTGGTTTTTGCCGACTATCGCGGATTAACTGCCAACCAAATTGGCCAACTTCGAAACAAAGTCAAAGATGCTGGCGGCGAAATAATTATTTCTAAAAATACCCTGGTCGCACGAGCGCTCCAGTCTACTGACTACAAACTACCGACTACAGCCAAGTCAGACTCGGCTACAGCAGTAGACAGTAGTCAGCCTGCAGTAGACTTACTGAGCGGTCCCACGGCAACAGTCTTTTCTTATCATGATGAACTTGCGCCGATTCGCGAAATCGCTCAAAGCCAAAAAGCTTTTGGGCTTCCCAAGTTTAAATTCGGATTTTTAGGTAATGACCTTTTGGATGACACACAGCTTACCTCCCTGGCAAAAATTCCAAGCCGTGACGTGCTCTATGCCGAAGTTGTCGGAACTCTTGCCTCGCCCTTATTCGGCGTGGTTAATGTACTTTCGGCAAACATCAGAAATCTAGTTTATGTCCTGGATCAAAAAGCGAAACAATCTAGCGCTTAACGCTGAAAGACTAACGACTAACGCTGCGTCAGACGTTTAGCTTTAGACATTAGACGATTTTAAAAGGGAGGTGATTTGAACATGGCAGACGACAATAAAGAAGATACAGAAGATCAAGAAGGCCCGGTGGGTTCAGAAGAAAAGGAAGAAAAACCTTCTCAACCTTCAGAACCACCCAAATCCTCTAAACCTAAAGTCAAGGTTTCGGCAAAGCTTGAAAAGATAATCGGAGAAATCGAAAAACTTTCGGTTCTGGAACTTTCCGAATTGGTCAAAGCCTTGGAGGAAAAATTCCAAGTGACAGCAGCCCCTTCAGTCGCTGTGGCTCCTCCAGGTCAAGCAGCTGGAACGAGTCCTGAGGAAGGCGCGGCCGAACAAACAACTTTCAATGTAATTTTGGCAGACGCAGGTGCCAACAAAATCTCGGTAATCAAGGCAGTACGCGAAATCGTCCCGACTTTGGGCCTTAAAGAAGCCAAAGATTTGGTAGATAGTGCGCCAAAACCAGTAGTAGAGGGAGTCAATAAGGAAAATGCTCAGGAAGCTAAACAAAAGCTAGAGGCTGCGGGCGCAAAAGTTGAATTAAAGTAACTTAACCGATTAAAATCCTCACATTTTCCTTGCGGTCCTCGCTTCGCTGCGGGCCTAAAAGAAACAGCCAACGAGGCCAAAACTAAACTCGAAGCCGCCGGCGCCAAAGTCGAGTTGAAATAATCGCAAAACGACTAACGGCAAACGTCAAACGCTAAGAAATTTGTGCTTTAGTCGTTAAGCTTTAAGCGTTCGTCGCTTTTGGGGGATTGACCTCTTTTTTTATCTCGTGATATAGTCGAGTCCGTAAAGAAGATCGAAGTTTTTAGATTGATCACAAAAGATTGAGTTTTAGCTTCTTCTTAACGACAACCTTACACCTTAACAGTTTTTAGGAAAAAATGGCACTTGGTGACGATTGGCCAGACTTGTTGACAGTTAAAGAGGTTGCAAAAATCCTTCGAGTTGCCCCACTTACAGTCAAACGATGGGGCAAACGGGGAAAACTGCCGGCAATCCGCATCAACTCCCGTGGTGACCGGCGTTATAAGAAGGAAGCTGTACTTTGGTTACTGGGAGCAACGCAGAGCACTTCATCTCAACAAACAAGTTAAGCAACTCTATAAATCCAACTTCCTTCTTGCGAGTATTACATAACTATTGGACTCGTCGTTTCAATAGTTACTCCATACTCTAAAAAAAGAAGCAGTGCTTTGGCTTTTGGGCCAGCAAACCCCAAGCAGCAGTCAAACAATTCAGTAAGCATTTTTCTTCATTCTATCGTTGCAATTGAAACTTCCAATAACTATACTTTGCTCCAATGATTGATGTTGCCGTTGACGCTGCCAAAAAGGGCGGCGCATTAGCTTACAGATATTTTAAAAGCCAACTAAAGGTCACCTACAAAGCAGACAATTCTATCGTCACCAAAGCAGACGTCGAAGTCGAAAAATTGATTAGGAAAATCATCGCGAAACATTTCCCAGACCATGGAATAATCGGCGAAGAGTTTGGCGAAACTAACCCAAAGGCCAAATTTGTCTGGACAATCGATCCTGTTGACGGAACAAAGGACTTCGTCAGGAAAATCCCAACCTGGGCAACTTTACTTGCACTCCTAGAGGACCAAAAACCAGTTGTCGGAATAGCCTTTTTTGCAGCATCTGGCGAACTTTTTTCCGCAGAAAAACACAGTGGTACCCATCTAAATGGAAAAAGCATAAAAGTCTCAAAAGTCTCGAAGGTTGAAGAGGCTCTTGTCCTGCACAGCTCGATTAACAGATTGAGAAATATCGGAAAACTTTCCCAAGTAACTGATCTTTGTGCAATTTCTCAAGGAAAAAGAAATCATGGAGCATACAATTGGGCTCTGCTTTTGAAAGGCAGCGGCGACGTGGTTGTCGAAACTGGACAAATACATGATTTTGCAGCACCTAAAATTTTAGTTGAGGAGGCCGGCGGGAAATTTTCTGATTTTTCGGGCAAAGATTCGTTAACTTCCGGAACTGCACTCGCCACCAACGGCCTCCTCCACGACCAAGTACTTAAAATTCTCAATTCTTAAATTTCTTAAATTACGACAAAAATTCAATCTAGCTTCGCAAGGCGAGGCCTTGCAAGGCTAATGATTATTTGCACAATCAAGTACTAAAAATACTCAATAGTTAGGCGGACGGGTTTATCAGCACGTATCAGCACGTACAAGGAGAGTCCTTGTACGTCTTTCGCTTCTAAATCTAGCCTT
>CAZBJS010000055.1:0-3549 GCA_964492295.1 uncultured Gammaproteobacteria bacterium | reverse complement strand
TATACTAACAAAATCTTAGGGGATAAGTAAGGGTTGAATGTTTTTGAAGATAGTTTTTGCCATTGCCGCAATCATTGGTGTCGTTGCCATTTTTTACGTCTCCTGGTTCTGGCGGGCCTTAATTACCCCGATGGTGATACTTCTTTTGGCGGATGTGATCTTTGGGCTGTTGAAGAAGAAATGAACTAACCACCGCCGAGGTGACCTTGTTAGTCTCCCAGTTGGGGAACAGGTCTGAGGCCCGGCTCAGGTGTTGGGCCTGGGGATTGCGGTTGGATCAACGATGATTCTGGGCCTTGTCTCCTTCTGTTTACTCGCTCTTGGATTGCTCTGGCAATATCGACTCCGTCAGCTTTACTGCTCTGGGTGATTTCTCTTAACGATCCCAAAACTTCCTGATTTTGCATAATGCCACCATCGGTTATGACATCGTAAGCTGTGACAGCGGTTCTCCAGTTTCTTGCCATAAGTGCTTTTTGACCGAATCCCTCAATAAATGCTTTTAGGCGGTTTTCAGCTTTTCTTATTTCTTCCTCGTTGAAAAGTTGTCTGATTTCAGGTTTCCCAAGTTGTTCTAATACTCCATCTGGGATGGCATCAGGCAAAAAAGTGTTACAGGTAAGTGGAGGTTTTCCTTCCAGTACATCTATTGTTACCGAATAACCAAGACTGGGGCTTACTCCTTGTACGTATTTTTCATACTCCCTCGCACCAGCCAGCCTCATTGAGTTGAGGTGCCTTTCCTCCTCAAGTTTTTCTTGATTATATTTATCGAGGTCTTCTTGAGTTAGGCCGAGGGTTGAGAGAACTTCTGGATTAATCTTAGAGGTTGTTTCAGTTTCTTCTGGTTTCTTTTCTTCTTGTCCAAACATCAGATCCAGTTAATCAGGAGACGTCTTGACTGTCAACTGTGAACTGTGAACTGTGAACTGTGAACTGTGAACTACTGGTGTTTAGAGGGCTTCGAGCTTAATTTTTTCCTCCCTTCGACTTCGCTCAGGGTAAACTGCTCGGAAAAAATTATATTCGCTAAGCTCATGTAAACTTGCGAATACATACTTAAGTGCCCAAAGGGCACGCAAGTTTATAATGCCTCTAGTTTAATTTTTTCCTCGCCTTTGGGGGGTTGGATAAGAGAAAGGTAGCGTTCGGTGGTGGAGAGTCTTTTGTGGCCGGCGACCTTGGAAATCAAAACAAGTGAGGTACCAGATGATAGGTGATGAGCAACCCAAGTGTGGCGCAGATCATTGACTTTGGCGCCTGCGATTCCGGCCCTCCTGTAGTAACGGTCAATGGCGGTTCTAATATTTCTGACCAAAAGTGGCCTGCCTGTTTTGGTAATAAAAAGAGCTTTATTGGCGGTTTTGGGCCGCACTTCCAAATACCGCTTTAGAGCCCCTTCGGCAGGTTTGTTGAGAGGGATGGTGCGTTCAAGTCGATTTTCCTGAGGTCTTATATAAAGATGGCCCTCTTTTTCATTTTCGCCAAAGAAAACATCGTCAACGCGCAAATTGGCCAATTCACCAATTCTGACACCAGTTTGCAAAAGTACTTCGATAATTGCCGCAATTCTCGCGTCGTCGCGGGCAGCGTCTCGAAGCGCCCGGTATTCAATAGGGGTCAGAATTCGTGGAGGTTTGGCCTCAAATTTCGGATGGTCAACCAGGCTTGCCGGGTCGTCGGTGATCAACTCCTGAACTTTGAGATAGCGGAAAAAAGTTTTGGTGGAGTTTAATTTTCTGGAAAGCGATTTTTTGGTGTAACCTTTTGACTCAAGTTTTGCCAGAAAGCTTCTGAGATCTTCTGTTGTAACTTCGTGAACCTGGGCTTTTTGAAGTTCATTGAGAAATTCTATGAGTTGCTCAATGTCTTTACCGTAGGCAAGGACTGTGGCCGAGGCTCGCCTTTTGCTTTTGAGATGTTCGATAAATTCCTTATGAGCTTCTGTCAATTTTTTCATTCAACGAGGCAGGTTTGAGGCAGACTGTAGTAAAGCTAAGTATAACTTAGCCTATAGGTATTGTCAAGAGTATACTATGCCTAGAAGTTTAGTCTTATCGAATGTCCTTAGCGCTCGGAAGTTTATATTCGCTCGCAGAACACCCCGCCTAAATTGCAATTTTGGTGGGGATGAATGCGAGGGCGAATACATACTTTCGAGGACTGAAGGCATTCTGCTCGCTCATGTAAGCAAAGCTTGCGATAGTTCCACGCTTCGCGTGTATAACTATCTAAAACTTGGAAGACAATACCGAGGCCTTTAGGCCTCGGAAGTTTATAATATTATATAGGGGAAAGCAGTAAGCATGGCAAGGAATCTTCTCTTGTTTTTTGCAGTTTTGGCAGGTTTGCTTTTGGTGATAAACGGGACCAAGCGAATTTTGACTCTGAGGACTACGTCTCAAAAGGTTGGCGAGACCGAGGGAAGGCTTAAACAATTAAAAGAGGAAAATCAGGCCTTAAAGGCGGAGTTGGAGTACAAAAAAAGTGGCGAATTTGCCGAGCAGGAAATTAGAAATAAACTTGGTTATGCTAAAGAAGGAGAAGCAGTGGTGTTGGTGCCGAAAACTGACGACGAACGACTAACGACTAACGACGAACGCGATAATTTGTCTAATTGGCAAAAGTGGTGGGAATTCTTTTTTGGAAGTTAGTCAAGTATTGACTGCTGGCTCCGACATTTGATAAAATTCCCAAACCAACGCGGGGTGGAGAAACGGTATCTCGGGAGGCTCATAATCTCCAGAAGTGGGTTCGACTCCCGCCCCCGCTACAATCGCCCACTAACTTTGTATCCGCACAGAGCCACTCGTGAACAGCTGTAATAAAGTGTTAAAATCTCCTCATGTCTTATATATTCCTAGACGAGTCTGGAGATCTAGGTTTTGACCCTCGTAAAAAGAATTCAAAGTATTTTGTGGTTACCATTCTCTTTATAGAAAATAAAAATCCGATAGAAAAGATTGTTAAAAAAGTTCATGCGTCTTTGAGAAAAAAGGTAAAAAGATTAAGCGGCGGAGTTTTACATGCTTTCAAGGAAAAATCTGTAACCAGAAAACGTGTATTAAAGTTATTAAGCAAAAAGGATTGCATGATTATGTCGATCTATCTAAATAAAGCCAAAGTCTATACGAAATTAAGAGAAGAAAAACACGTTCTCTATAATTATGTTGCAAATATTCTTTTAGATAGAATCATGTCTAAAAAGCTCGTTAATACAAAATCACAAATAAATCTGATTGCTGCCAAAAGAGAAACCAACAAATTTTTAAACGAAAACTTTAAAGAGTATTTAAAAAAGCAAGTACGAGGAAACTACGCTTTGAAAATCAGCATTGAGATTAAAACGCCAGCAGAAGAAAAGTCGCTTCAAGCAGTAGATTTTGCAAGTTGGGCAATTTTTAGAAAGTACGAAAAGGGTGACAATTCTTACTACAACTTGATTAAGGCAAAAATAATTGAAGAAAGCCCTTTGTTCCCCTAGATAACGCAAAGCCTCATGTGCTGTTTATGAGGAACCATCCGGAACCCCACACATGAGGACTTACT
>CAZBJS010000054.1:0-3572 GCA_964492295.1 uncultured Gammaproteobacteria bacterium | reverse complement strand
GTTATTATCAAAACAACTGATGGCGACGAACAAATTTATCTTAAAGCAGGCAAGGTCAAGTTTGAAGTCAATGGCGAGCCAGTTGAAGCAGTAGTTTTTGAGGATCCCCAGCAGGAGCAGTATCAGTATTATCTTTTATTTAAAGACCAAACAACAGGTAAAGAAACCTATGAAAATGGACGAATGCTACAAATTGATCCTTCGACAAGCTCAGGACAAGGAAAGATCAAATTAATCATTGATTTTAACTATGCCTATAATCCCTACAGTTCGTACAACGACAATTGGGGTTGTCCAATTACTCCTGAAGAGAACAAATTACCGGTAAGAATCGAAGCAGGTGAGAAAACATTCAATTCCTAAGCCAGTTTCTCGGGAAGTTGCATTGCAAAGCCCAAGATTATAAAAATTATCCCGAGAATTGCAATTTTTCTTTTTAGCGAAAAACCAATTAACGAAAGGCTCATACTCTTTCATTTTCACTGTCTGTGAACGGATATTCAAGACCGGCTTTTTTGTATGCCAGCTCCGGAATACCGATGTCGACCAAATGCAATTTGCCAACATAATCTTTGGCATTCTGGGCAATAAGTCCCTTTTTTACGGCTGCCAATGTTATCGTTGTTTGGGCTTTGATCGTCGGTTTTGTTGGATTACCGGTTTCGATATCAAGTCCCGATGGGTTATCGAAAGCAAAAATCGGTACTTTTAGCTCATTTGCTTGAGAAATTAAATCATCATAGGGTGGTCTTGGATTACCAACTTGGTTATAACCGAGAAGTGCGTCGATGATAAGATCGGCTTGCAATAGTTTTACAGGAGAAACAGCAAACTCGACTCTCATTTTTCCAAGAATCGCGAGTTGATGTTTTGACGCAGGTTTTAAGTCGGCTTTTGCCAAAATTACTTTGACTTCTGCTCCCCAATTTGCCAAGTATCTTGTCGCCGCCAAGCCGTCTCCGCCGTTATTGCCTACTCCACTAAGAATTAGAATATGCTTGTGATTTAAATCCTTCAAGTACTCTTTGACGATGTGCGCAAAACTACTTCCGGCAATCTCCATCATTTGTAGGATATCAAGACCAAAGTCTTCCATTGCCAGCCTATCCAAATTGGAGATTTGATCTCGTGAGGCAAACTGGCTCATTTGTGAAGGTCTGTCTCGGGATGAAAGGCTGTCCACGCAAACCAGAAGGAAATTGTCGGTACAATCTCGTTTCCTTGACTATCAACAATATTTACTACACCATCTTGAGCTCTTGTTACCGTTAAAACTCTACCCGCAAATTCATCAGTAAGTTTACCCTGAGCTTGCCGAAGGGCTTCGTCCGAATAAGCCTTGAATTGGCCGTCTATTTCGATGCCCCAAATTTTTGCTTTGGGGTGGAGTCTTTCATCTTCAAATTCTGTCCCAAAAGTATCCTGATTTGTTTCGTATCCTTCATAAGGATTGGCGTCGTAGTTTCGGTTGTATCCTGTGTCAGTCGACAAGACTTGCGTATTTGGGTGCTTGGTCTTCCAGTCGCGCCAAAGGATAGTCTCCAATGGAATCTGTTTGAGCTTTTTGCCAACGTGCTTACCGATTATCGCCTCACCGCCAAGTTGATTCCATAGAGTTTCGCTTGACCGGTCATACATCACCAAATTCGAGTTATAGAGTTTGCCGGAAACCCCAAAGGTTGTCTCCTGACCATCAATTTTTCGCTCAAACGCGATGCCTGTGAAACAAAGTGGGCAGTAGGTAACCAAAATTGGATCGCCGGCTGCTTGCCCTGACGAAGGAAGGGTATCATTAACAATTTCGTGCCAGTTCATAATGCGGTGAGGGTAAGCTCGAACAATCCCTTTGTAAACTAATCCCAAAACCGGGTCGTCACTTTTTAAAAACTTCTCTGCCTCAGAAGAGGTTACGAACTGGGGGTTATCGATTGAGGGAATACCGTCCTTAGGCGGCCCACCCGACCGCAGTCTACCAAGTGGAATTTTGGCCTTCATTTTTTGCTCCTCACTAAACTCAAATCCGCCGCCTGCTACTTTTTGGGAAAGATTACTGGTCACCTCTGCTCCTTTGTGGCCAAACAATCCCAACCTTGCCAGCGAAAAAATACCCGCAATAACCAAAACTATGACCAGGAGAAGACGCCAATCAATTAGTTTGACCCAAAGCTTGTTTAACATACTGCCTCATTTGATCGGCGGTCTTGGGACCATAGAGGAATTTGACCACTTTACCGTCCTTATCAATGAAGGCTGCCGCTGGCATGAAGTTGCGTCCGCCCGTGTAGGTCTTGTAAATTGAGCCGTCGCTGTCTTTGAGAAGCTGATATGTTACTCCTCGCCCGTCGGCAAATTTTTTGCCGGTTCCAACATCTTCAGTCTCTGTTCGATGAATCCCCAAAACTACTAATTGATCGCCAAATTCGGCTGAAATCTTTTCAATCTCGGGCATTTCTTCAACACAAAACGGGCACCAAGCGGCCCAAAAATCGACAAAAACTGCTTTGCCCCTTTGAGAGGCAAGACTAACTTGTCCGCCATCAAATGTTTCCAGGGAAAAATCGGGGGCTTCTTGGCCGACCGCCTCTTGATCTTGGCTAACTCGAGGCTGATCTTGGCTCTGTTTTGTAAAAGGGGCTTTCGGCCGATTAGCCAAAAAAATACCCGCAACGACTACCCCGAGCACAATAAAAACTATCGACACAAGAGGCGCCTGTTTCATAAACATATGTTACTTTATCTTAACCCACTGACGATGTGATCAAAATTACAATGGTGCAATCACTTCTAAAACCTTGTTTTTGTCAAGCACAAAATAATGATTTTTATCCATGGTCACGCAGCCTTGGCAATCATCGTTGATTGCCTTGATAGTCTTGGTCACTGTTTCCCGGGTAGTACCAATCAAAGTCGCCAGTTGCTCATGAGTAAAGCGTCTCTTAAACCTAATCACTTCTCCGTCTTCCATTCCAAAGCTTCGACTCAAACGGACAAGTTCGGAAAGGAGCCTGACCTTTGCGTCGGCCAAAGACAATTCTGCTATTTTTTCCTGAGCGTAAGATAGACGTCTGGCCAAATCAACTATAATCTCTAAAGCCAGTTTAGGTTTGGTTGCGATTAAGGCAAAAAACTGTTTTTTATCAATAATGCAAACACAGGTACCCTCTTTTTCCGCTGCCGCAAAAACACAAAGCGGCTCCTCCTGACTACCAGGTGTTAAATCACCGAAAATTGCCCCGGTTGATAGGATGTCCAGAGTCTGCTCTCTGCCATCCGCCGAAAGCTGATAAAGTCTAACTTGGCCATCCTCAACAATATAAACCTTATGCCTGCACTCATCAGGTTCTGAGAAAACTTCCCCGCGTGATAAATCCTTACAAACCTTTGCGCTTTTAGTAAGGTGCAGCTTACTCGTGGAAATTTGGCCAAAAAAGTCGACATCGCCAAGTTTTATTGCGCCAGCCATCGTCTTGTTATTATAGCCTAAAGGAGAAATTATTCCGGGGTTTTCTCCGGTCCACGGTTGCGGTAGGTTCTTATGAAGTCCTCAATTTTGCCGTAATCAGGCTCATCCA
>CAZBJS010000053.1:0-3753 GCA_964492295.1 uncultured Gammaproteobacteria bacterium | reverse complement strand
ACCAATGCGAGTTGCAATTGATGTTAGCCCTACTACAGGGGGACACAAAATAAGAGGCACCGGCACATACACTCAAAATTTAGTTAAGGAGTATAAAAAGCGCACATTGAACGTAGAATCTGAGTTTTTTGAAAATTCTTCTAGTCCCCCGCCAGCAGATGTTGTTCATTATCCATATTTTGACCTTTTTTTTCATACGTTACCCCTAAGAAGTAAATCGCCAAGGGTAGTGACGATTCATGACGTTATTCCGCTAGTCTTTCCAAAGTATTTTCCAGTAGGCGTAAGGGGATACATCAATCTATTTTTTCAAAAAAAATCCCTAAAAAATATAGAGGCGATTATTTGTGACTCCAAAACTTCAAAATTTGACATCGCGGATAAGCTCTTTGTCCCTTTAAATAAAATTCATGTAATCTACTTAGCACCTGGGGAAAACTTTCAAAAAATTGATTCGCAAGACATCCCCAAAAAAAATTCTAAAAAGTTTAGCCTCCCAAAAACATTTATTCTTTATGTCGGCGATGTTAATTGGCACAAAAACATTGAGAATCTTCTGTTGGCTGTCAAGGCAACTAAAGTCAATTTGGTAATGGCCGGAAGCGCCTTGGTAGACAATGATCTTGTGGAAACTCGGGAAATTAATAAAAAAATTAAAAAATTTGGTATTGAAGACAAAATTCAAAAAGTTGGCTATGTTGCCGAAGAAGATTTAATAGCTCTTTATAATTTAACTTCCTTAACTGTTTTACCTTCCTATTACGAAGGGTTTGGTCTTCCTGTTCTGGAAAGTTTAGCTTGTGGTACTCCAGTAGTTTGCTCAAATGTCGCATCGCTTGCTGAAATAGCTTCACCTGTCGCAATTTTTTGTGACCCATCAGACCCCGCCGACATCGCCAAAAAAATAAACTATGTTTTAAATCTTTCTTCCAAGGAAAGATCAAGGCTTTCCATAAAAGGTCAAAAGCATGCCGCAAAATTTACCTGGCAAAAAGTTGCCAGACAAACTGTTGATGTCTATAAATCAGTAATTACAGTCTCATGAAATGCAATCAAACTCGGAAGTAAACTCTTAAGTAAATTAACTACCATACTCTAGAGTATTGTGAATAATGAACTCACTTGTTAAATCTTATATTTTCAAAATTATTTTATTATTTTTAATATGGCGGATTGGATTGTTTGCGGTAGCCGCAATTGCCTCTCAGGTTCTACCGGCAAATTTTGGCAAAAGTTTCCCCTACTATGAGGAAAGATTAATTGCCACTGGTTTACCTCATTTTATCTGGGCTTTTGGCAATTTTGACGGAGTTCATTATTTGGGGATTGCCAAAGATGGTTACGCCTATCAGTTTACCCAAGTATTTTTCCCTCTTTACCCGCTTCTTATCAGATTTGTCTCTTTAATTACTTTTGGCAATTTAATTATCGCCGGGCTTCTAGTTTCTAATTTGGCCTTTCTCGGAGCGATTTTGCTTTTTTATAGACTGATTTCTGAAAATTTTGATGAAAAAGTTGGCCGGTGGTCTGTGATTTTTTTACTGGTTTTCCCAACCTCATATTATTTTGGAGCGATTTACACCGAGGGATTATTTTTCGCAATCACTATTTCATTTTTTTATCTTCTGGAAAAACAGAAGTTCTGGCAAGCTGCAATCATTGGACTTTTTGCATCGGCCACAAGACTAGTCGGTGTATTTCTTGGAGCAAGTATCCTGACAAAGCGACAATTAAAACTGGCAATCGTATCTCTCATCTCATCTTTAGGATTGGTAAGTTATATCGTCTATCTGAAAATAAAATTCAACAGTCCTTTATATTTTTTAACAGCTCAGCAGATCTTCGGCCAGGAAAGATCAACGAGTGAGATTGTCCTTTTACCTCAAGTGTTGTATAGATACATCAAGATTTTGACAACGACTACCGGTCAAGCTTGGGTCAACGCTGCCTTTGAACTTACAAGTACCATTTTTGCGATATTGATGTTGATTCTTGCATACAAAAAGGTTAAACCCGAATGGTTAACATTTAGCTTTCTGGCAATTATCATCCCGACTCTTACGGGAACACTTATTTCAATGCCACGCTATATTTTGGTTGCCTTTCCAATCTTTGTTATTTTAGGGCTGATCAAAAGTAATCTCGCCAAGAGCTTGATAGTAGTTATTTTCTTGGCAGGATTGATTATTGCCACGGCCTTTTTCACTCAAGGATATTGGATAGCCTGAGTCACTTGTTAGTTGTCAATGGTCAGTTGTCGGTGATATTATCTTTCCATGTCTTTCTTCCAGCTCCTTCTGACCAGTGTCGTTTTTAATGTAACCGCCAATATCCTCTTAAAAAAAGGCGTAATTTCAATTGGTGGCATCTCCGGTGAAAAAACTCGGCTATTTTCAGAATTGACAAAAGCAGCCTTTAGCCCATTTATTATTTTCGGGCTCGTTTTATATGGAATGTCCTTTGTTATTTGGCTCAGAGTCCTAACTTTCAATGATCTTTCCCGGGCTTATCCGATTTTCGCAACCATCGTTTTTCTTCTGACAACAGTCGGTTCAATTATTTTTCTCAAAGAGAATGTTTCGCTTCTGAGGGTATTGGGGATTATAATAATGCTTCTGGGCATCTACGTTGTTGCCAAGTACTGATCCGCCGTGAAAGTTGCCATTGTTGTCCCCGCATTCAACGAATCCGCCGTTATTTACAGGGTTCTAAAATCATTACCGAAAAAATTTGATGGTGTTTCAGGAATTGAAATAGTGGTTATCAATGATGGATCGTTCGACGGAACAGCTAGTGAAGTACGAAGGGCAGGGGTCACGGTTATTAGTCATTCAATCAATAGGGGACTGGGAGCTGCGATTAAAACAGGCATGGCGTTTGCAAGAAGGATAAATTCGGATATTATGGTCACTTTTGATGGAGATGGACAACATGACCCCAAAGACATTCCGAAGGTGATATCGCCGATTCTTAAAAAAAAAGCAGACTTCGTTATTGGATCAAGATTTACCAAACCTCAGATGATACCAGCCGATAGGTTGATTTTAAATTGGCTTGCCAATTTTGCGACCTTCTTACTCTATGGTATCTTATCAACCGATTCTCAATCAGGGCTAAGAGCCTTTTCCAAAAAGGCCCTAAATTCAATTGACTTTAAGGCAGACAGAATGGATTTTTCCTCTGAGATTCTCCTGGAGGCAAAGAGAAACGATCTAAAAACAAGGGAAGTTCCAATTCGGGCAATTTATACAGAATATTCTCGGATTAAAGGCCAAAGAAATACCAATGCTTTTCCTGTATTCTTTAGATTCTTGGTTAGACTCCTCAGGTAATATATAATACGACTTGTTCCATTCTGCCTAGTCTAAATGTTTACTACCATTCAAATTCTGCTTCTTTCCTTTGTCATCTTTGCCTTGTCCAGAGTTTATCTTAGGGCCCGCGAGAAGGTACTTTCGCCAAGGGCAGCATTTTTTTGGTTTTTGGTTTGGGCGGGAGCACTTGTTGGAATCTCATTGCCCGCAACGACTACCAAAATTGCCGAATTTTTTGGAGTAGGTCGGGGAGTAGATGTCATTGTTTACATTTCCCTAGCCCTTCTTTTCTATTTAGTTTTTAGGATTTACGTAATGATCGAGGATCTTCGCCACGAAATTACATCTATTGTTAGAGATATTGCCCTCGCTGATTCTTCAAAAGGCAAACGTTTCAGAAAACCCAAGAAATGAGAATCTTGCTAATTTCCGAATTTTT
>CAZBJS010000052.1:0-3789 GCA_964492295.1 uncultured Gammaproteobacteria bacterium | reverse complement strand
AAAGAAGAGGGACAGTATTTACAATGGGCTGCGGTGGATCCGCCTCGACCGCCACCCACTTTGCTGCAGACTTGGCAAAGACAACGATGGCGGGTAACAAACTGGGTTTTAAGGCAATCTCGCTTGTTGACAATATTCCTCTTGTCAGCGCTTGGATCAATGATAAAGGGTGGGGGTCCATTTTTGCAGGACAGCTTGATGCATGGCTCACTAAAGACGACGTTTTAGTTGGCTTCTCCGTACACGGCGGCACTAAACAAGGAGACGGGGCCGGTCCCTGGTCACAAAATTTAGTTCCTGCTATGAAGATTGCAAAGGAAAGGAAAGCTAAAATTATCGGTTTTTCAGGTTTTGATGGTGGAGCAATGAAAGAAATGGCTGATATTTCAATAGTAATTCCAATAAATTCTGAACCTTATGGAACTCCCCTAATTGAGGCGATGCACGTAGTATTGCACCACTCGATAATTTTTGATCTAAAGAGTAGAATTAAAAACATTAATGGCAATAAGAAAACTAATTAGTTCATCCGGCATTTTTTACGATTCAGCAGACCTTAAAGGTCTTAAGAAGTGGTTTGATGCTGGCATCATCGGGGGGGTAACAACTAATCCGGTAATTTTCCAAAAAGACGGGGTGTTTAACATCCCCAAACATATTTCAAAGATTATTGATATTGTGGGAAAGGGTTTTCCTATATCCATTGAGGTTCCCGATTCCGAGACACCCAAGGAGGAAATGATTAAACTGGCACTTAAGTATTTTGCAAAATTTCCGGATAACGCCGTTATCAAAATTCCTATGGATCCGAGGGATTCACAAAAGGCATTTGAGGTCATGCACAGGCTGGTCAAGAAGGGTGTAAGAATCAATGCTACATTTGGGATTACCGCAGGACAGCTTATTGGTGCAAGCGAGGCACTGCGCGAAAGCAAGGATAGTTACGTCAGTTTGTTTTGGGGAAGGTGTCAGGAAGCAACAGGATTCGGAGGCATTGGTGCGGTTGATACTTTGACGACACTTGTGAAATACCGCGAAACACACAATCTTACCACTAAAGTTATCGTCGGAAGTGTAAGAACCGTCAGCCAAATCGAAACAGCCTTCTCACTGGGTGCAGACATAGTAACAATCCCTCCAAAGCTGATAGATGAATGGATGTTCACACAAAGGGGCGTTGAAACGGCAGACCAGTTTAACAAAGCCTACCGCGATGTAAAAGACAAGGTTAAGCTGATTTAGCTATTGTAGTTAGATGTACTTCACTCCACCCCTGATAAACCTCCTGGGCACCAGCCTGCTTTAGTTTTTGAATAACCTCTGGTGTGAAATAAACAGGCATCCCAATAACATACGCTCCAGCGGCACGACCAGCCTGGACACCCCGGCCGGAATCTTCAAAGACAATGAGGTTTTCGGGGATAACCTCCAACCTCTTGGCAACCTCCAGGTAAATATCTGGAGCGGGTTTCGTGTGGGCAACGTCCTCGCCGGTAACTACGAGCCTTGGCGGGAAAAACTTTTCTAATCCGGCACGGGCAATGTAATCGTAAGCTTGATTTTTTTTGGTAGCACTGCCAATTGCCATGGGAATTCCCACTTCTCTCGCCTTTTTGAGGAAATCAAAAATACCCGTCCGGGTGGGAAGTTTCTTTTGTTTTTCAAACCATTGAGTAAACAATGTATCCTTTAATTCTTTTATCTCCTTGGAGGTTAATTTCTTATTGCCTAAAGCATAAAGGTCTTGAGCAATAGCCTCATCAGGCCCTCCCAGAAAATGGGGAATTCTCTGGATTGCCTCATCAGTGGTTAGAGTTAACCCTACTGCCTCGGCGCACTGGATATGGGCAGCATGATGACCTTTTCTTTCAAAGTCAACCACCGGTCCTTCTAAGTCAAAAGCGAGTCCGCATCTTCTCTTTGTCATCAGCTTAAATATATAATGGCTGTACCCTGATAATCAAGTTGGGCTGGAATATAGACCAAACCCGCCTTTTCTAAAGACGAAATCAGTATATTTGCTTTTTCCGGACAATAAAAGAGCAAGAATCCCCCACGGCCGGCACCAACCAGAGTTCCACCTAAAGCGCCATTTTTAAATCCCAACTCGTACCATGTATCAATCTGGGGAGTGGCCGGTTTATCAGGTCGGACTCTTTTGACCTGCCAATGCTCATTTAAAAGTTTTCCCCAAAGCAAACTGTCTTTTTCAATAAGAGCATCCTTCATTTTAAGGCAGATCTTTTCTGTTTCGCGAAAATTGCCAACCATTCCTTCATCTTTCTTAAGATTGAGGTTTTTTTGTATACTTAGAGTTTTATTGGCCGAACGGCGGAGACGGGTATCAAAAAGGTAAAGATTCTGTTCTACCTCTCGAATGATAGCTGGATCGAATTGGTTATGATTGATTTTAACTTTACCGCTGCGGGTAATAGTAAAAGCAGTAAAACCTCCAACAGCCGTAGAGTACTCATCCTGTTTTCCTGCTGGGGCCTTGAGGATATCAATATTAATGTAGCAAGCCTCTTCCGCCAATCTTGTCTGTGATATCGCCTCCTTTTTAAAAGCATGCAGGGCGCTTAAAAGGCCTATACAAAAAGCTCCCGATGAACCCAAGCCTGAATGACTTGGAAGGTCAGAGAATGTGACAATTTCCAGAGGCTGGTCTATCTTTAGGAATGTAAGGCAGGCTCGGGTTATATCATCCTCGATTTCATCAATGTCTTTTGTTTCCTGCACATCGAAATATTTCGTATTGAAGTTTCCATGGTATGTCCTATCGTTCACAATGACATAAATATATTTATTGATGGCCGCAGAAATAAAATAGCTACCGTACTGGGAGTAAAAAGAGGGTAAGTCAGTTCCCCCACCGCCAATCTCAATCCTTAGAGGTGTTCGACTAACAATCATGGTTATGAGTTTACAATTTTTTCATGAATTCTGTCTTCAATGAGATAAGTCAACTGGGTGTGGTCAGTATATCTTTTAGCCAAATGTGGGTTCTTTTCAATTATTTGGTCGAACAACGTTTTTTCTATACCTTCCATAATCTCACCGAGCTTATCCCAGGTAGTCATACCATAGAGAGGTACGCCCTTTGCCCCCTCATCAATTTTGTTTTCCCTAAATCCCTGCACCCTATCTCTCCATGGGACAATAACAACCTCTGGTAAATTATTAGAATCTCTTGCGCCAAACCAATGACCCGCATTTTTTTCTCCAATACTCGAGTCTACATATCGAAGAATATATTCATCCATACCCCAATCTGAAAAACCGGTAAAATTACTTCCTGTTACTATAAGGGGTTTTTCGCTTCTGTTAAATTCTTCTTTCCATACCTCTTCTCCCGTACGGCTTTCTTGCTGTCTTCGTTTATCAACATCGTGAGTAAGTGATATATTTGTTAACCTCTCAATTTCTTCTGGAGATCTCCCCAATAGTTCTAAAATCGTTTGCGTCATCACTGCCGATAAAAGTTGGTGTCTTGCCACATTTCTCCATCCTCTTGAGCCTTCTTCATTTAAAAGTCCATGTTCCTTGTATGTACGGGCTTGAGTGAGATGTCTGAACATAAAATCCTGAAAATAACGGCGCTTTTTTCTTTGAAACTCGGGATCTCGATGAATATTCTCAATAGACACCATAAGTAACCAAGTATTTTATAGATTTAAGCTCCCTCTTGCAATATCGGCCATAAAAATGGAAAATGTTAGGCACAAATATGAAAATTGGGGTCATCGGACTGTCTCATTAGATCGGAAGAGCACACGTCTGAACTCCAGT
>CAZBJS010000051.1:0-4233 GCA_964492295.1 uncultured Gammaproteobacteria bacterium | reverse complement strand
GAAGCATTTGGCAATCTTTAACCCCGAAGACACAAAAAAAGTATTTTCGGGGAAAAGAAAAATCGAGGGCCGTTTTTCGCAAATTAAAATTCCCCCCTTCGGTCGTGTTTCCAGGGGAGATATTGTCCTTATTAAAATTCCCGGGGAAAAGATTATTGGCCAATTTTCAGTAGATCGTGTAATCTACTTTGATCATCCAAGAGGCGAGGAGCTGGCGGAAATCAAAAAGCAATACGGGCGGGATCTGGCCTTTTCCGATACCTTCTGGATTGACCATGAGAGAGTCAACTATGTCACCTTAATGTTTATTAAGTCGGTGACTAAATTTATTATTGCTCCACAGATTGCCAAGCGCGATTTAAGGCCTTGGGTGGTACTTCCATAAATCAAAGATTAAAAAATAGCGGCTATTTTCTTGCGGTTTTAATTTTTGAAGGCGAAATACCGAACGATATCAGTGCATCTCTGTCCTTTTTGTTTTTGACCATTATCCTGTCTGCCTGACTAATCAACAGTCTTGAGAAAAAATTCGGAGCGGGCGGATTGGCAAAATTTTGGATCCAGACGAATTTCTTGCCAATTATTCGCGCGGCAAGAACGGCAGTCATCTGTTGGGCTTTTGGCTTTTGTACTAAGATGAAATCGATATTTTTGCAATTGGCGATTTTTGAAAGGGTTTGGCCAAAGGAAATCTTCTCGCGGATAGTTAAGATACGCGGTTTTGCGGATAAAATTTGTCTTAAAAACTTTTCATTGGACATTTAACCCCATCCAGACTTGACGGGGGCCCCATCAAATTTTGGCCAATTTCCTTTTACACCCAGATTTCGTTTTGTGCAAGGGGGAGCAAATAGGTCAAAAGGTAACAGTTGACCCTCCTTCGTATAAAACTACGGAAGGGCAAGCAATTGACAATTGACAATAAATTACTAACTACGACCCACTATTTGCTACAATTAAAGGAGAAACCCAAGGAGAAACTGTGCCCAGCAAAGAGGAATATCAGGGATTACTTTCCGATCTTATTAAAAAACAGATGGTAATGCTTGGCCCGAACCTGGTTATTTCCAAGGCCCGGCAAGTTGCCGGACTTGAAGTTTCCGACGAAGGAGTGGTTGTGGTCATCAGTGGGGATCCCAAGGCAACCCTTGAAAAATTAGCCAATATTTTTATGGAGCTTTCCGGAAACATTGCCAGAATGACGCTAAATGCTCTCCTTGAGAAATACCCGAGTATTAAAAACTTGAACTCTTGAGGATTTTGAGCCAGAACCATGGATTTTACCACAACGACTATTGCCATAACCACAGTCTCGGCACTCTCGGCCATCATTGGCTATTTTTTAATGAGGGTCAAGTTTGTCCATGAGCTCAAAACCTCCAAAAAACGCGAAGAAGAGCTTGCCAGACGGGCCTACGAAACGGCCATGCTTAAGGAAATCGGCGACCGGATTGGTTATTCTCTGGACGCTGCCAAAATAGTCGAGATTATCAGCGGATCTCTTGGCAAACTTCTTCCTTATTCAACTGTCTGCTACATGATTTTTGATGAAAAAAGGGAAAAGATACCATTCGCCTGCATGGTCAATGAGCCGGTAAGTTCAGGCTTTGTCAAAGACGTCAAAAATAAGATGCTTGTAGCATCTTCCGAGATGGCCCAAAAGACTTTTTCAGAAAACGAAATTGACGAAAGTATCGCAGGGACAATTTTGGATGAGGAATCCAAGGAGCCGATCAGATCATTTTTTAATCTGCCGATTGTTATCTCCGACAAGTTGGTTGGTATAATTAATGTTTCCTCTACAAAACAGGATCTTTACAACGACGAAAACACTGAAGTACTCTTTCGAATTTCAAGGCTCGCTTCGGAAGCTGCATCCCGTCTTCAGGAAGTCTTGGAGAGTGAAAAGAGCAGACTCTTGCAGGCGGTTCAATCACTTTCCGATGGGCTCTTGATGGTTGACACCAAATACCATTTGGTTCTGGTTAACAAGAAACTTTGTCAGCTTTTAGGAACGGTTTCTGCTCCCTCGCTTTTTGACATTGCCAATGCACTTTCTGGGAATCTTGATCTTAGAGCAATGGTTGAGGAGGCGGTTGCCTCTCAAGACAACTTGCCGACAAGGGAGATTGTGGTTAAGGAGAAAACGCTCCAAGTGATGGCCTCACGAGTTCTGGATAGAAAAGGCCAAAAGTCTATTGGCGTGGTTGTTCTTTTCCACGACGTGACCGATGCTAAGGCCCTTGAGAAGCTTAGGCAAGATTTTACCTCGATGATGGTGCATGAGCTGCGTGCACCCTTGACTTCTATTAAATCAACGGCCGAGCTTTTAAAGTCGGATCTGGCTAAAATGAAACAAGAAGAGATTAGCAAGTATCTTTCAACTGTTGACGCAACGGCATTTTCGATGCTCGAGGTGGTCAACGATCTCCTGGACGTTGCCAAAATGGAAGCAGGAAAATTCGATGTGATTGCCGAAAGTGGCGATTTGGGCGAAGCGATAGCGGAAAGGACTGAGAGCTTCAGACCCTTGGTTTCTGAAAAAAATCTCAAGCTCAATTTAATTGTCGAGGGGGATCTGCCCCGCGCCTATTTTGATAAAGTGCGCATCAAGCAAGTAATCAACAATATTGTTTCAAACGCGATCAAGTTTACCCAGGCCGGAGAGGTTACAGTGCGGGTGGCCAAGGAAGTAGTCAATGGCGACCCAATTGACATTTTAGTCTCGGTTGCCGATACTGGAATAGGCATCGACCCCGAAGAAGGCGCAAGACTTTTTTCGCGGTTTGGCCAGTTGGTTCGCGGACGAAGGACGGTTTCTTTCAAGGGGTCGGGTTTGGGTCTTTACATTGCCAAAGGAATTGTTGAGGCTCAAGGAGGCAGGATTTGGTACAAGTCAGAGGGAGCAGGGATGGGTACGACATTTTATTTTACAGTGCCGATTGCCGATATTGCCCAAAACGTCAAGGATGTTACTCAGAAGCCGACAATCAGCAAAGTGGCCCAAGCGTAGTTAGGCTACTGGGTTTTTAGGCTATTGGGTCCTTAGGAATCCTAATAACCTGCCAGCCTAATGACCTAATGACCCAGAGACATGGCGCTCGTTGTAATTGTTGAGGACGATTTGAATTTGGCCTCAATTTATAAACAAAAAATTGAAAGCGGCGGCCACAGAGTGTCTATCTTGCAAGATTCTGAGGCAGTCAGTAAAATAAGGGAACTGAAGCCTAACTTGGTGTTTCTTGATATCTTGATGCCAAACGTCAATGGGTTGGATATCTTGCGGGAGTTGAAGACGGATGTCGCCTCTTCTTCTGTGCCGGTAATTCTTTTGACAAATGTTGCCGAGGATCAGGCGATTTCCCAAGGGTTGCAATACGGCGCTTACGGTTATCTTTTGAAGTCGGAGACGACTCCCGACCAGATTCTCTCAAGGGTTAACATGACGCTTGAGGAGACGGCACCACCGACACAGGGCTAAGATGGCGAAAATTATTATTGTTGAGGATGACTTGAAGGTGGCCGAGCTTTACCGCGACCGGCTGGCCAAAGAGGGCCATGAAATTAAGATTTCTGGTGATTTTGAAGCTCTTAACCTGATCAGAAGTGAGAAGCCGGATCTTGTTCTTCTTGATATTTTGATGCCAAAAGTAAACGGCCTGACTATCTTGCGGGAAATCAAGACTGACCCGAACTTGGAGGATATGCCGGTTATTATTTTGACAAACGTTGAAGGCGTCAATGAGCTTTCCCAGGCAATTACTTTCGGGGCAAGCGGCTACCTTGTTAAAGCAGAGACCAGTCTTGACATGCTGGTTCAAAAGGTGAAAGATGTTACTCAGTCCGGATCGATGTCGACCGGCGTGAAAGGTTAACCTCTGTATCTTGTGATTTAATGTTTCCCAAAGATTTCCTGAAAATTATTATAGTATTATCGAAAAAAAGAAAGGAGCGTGACTAAATGGCCAATAAGTTATTTGTAGGAAGTTTACCTTTTGCAACGACTTCAGAGCAACTGCGGGAGATTTTTGCTAAAGTTGGTAAAGTAACTGAAGCTAATGTTGTTGTTGATAAAATGAGCGGTAGATCTCGTGGCTTTGGCTTTGTTGAGATGGCAAGTGATGAGGATGTCAAAAAAGCGATTGATCAATTAAACGGTAGCGAAGTTGAAGGCAGAAAAATTTTTGTTTCCGAGGCTCGCCCACAAGCACCCAGAGATAATCAACCTTAGTT
>CAZBJS010000050.1:0-4339 GCA_964492295.1 uncultured Gammaproteobacteria bacterium | reverse complement strand
AACCGACATAGCCCGTTTTTCAGACGGGTGCGTTGACCACCTCTGCCATCCCGGCTCGTCAGAATTGACTTCGCTTACCAGTTTTTGCTCAAGCAAAAAACTTTATCGCTTCGTAATTCTTCCTCTTCAAATGCATACGCATTTGATAAATTTAGAGCAAGGTCAGTGGGCGGTAAAGGACTCGAACCTTTGACCTTCACGGTGTATCAGCCTTCTCGGTTTGCTACGCGAACCTGCGCTTCCTGATATAACCTCGCTGTGGACGAAGCAGGATTCGAACCTGCGACCTTCTCGGTGTAAACGAGACGCTCTGACCAACTGAGCTATTCGTCCACAGCTCGATTATATTAACTTTGTTCATATATCAGAAGCTTTGCTTGCTGATATAAACGAGATGCTCTACCAATTGAGCTAACCGCCCACTGTGCCGAGGACAGGAGTTGAACCTGCACACGCTTGCGCGTACAGCCCCCTCAAGGCTGCGTGTCTACCAATTCCACCACCTCGGCTCGTCGGAATGGACTCAGCTTGATCGTCCTGCACGGTACGGTGCAGGACTTTATCGCTTCGTCATTCCTCCTTTTCAAAATCCTTCGGATTTTGATAATTATTATCCCAAAATTCAAAGAATTTTGGAGAGGAAGAACAGACTAAAAGTTGAGCGAAGTAGTTTACTATCTTCGCGAACATTAAAGTCTGATTCTGACGAGTGCCGCGGGGGAGATTTGAACTCCCACCTCTTGTTAAAGAGACAGCGCTCTGAACGCTGCGTGTCTGCCAGTTCCACCACCGCGGCATCCGGAAGCTAATTTTAGCACATTTTATATCAGCAGGTTGTCTTGGCACCCTTTGACACAACAGACCTGTCTTCGGTCATGCCAATGTCGCTTCTCTGGTATATCTTTTGTACTTTACATTTATTAAATTAGAAATAAGGGTGTACAAAAGTTATAATCTTCCCATGTTTTCCCGGGCAGTTCTGCTCTTTTTTTTACTTATTGCAATTTACATCTCAAATGCTTTTGCTAACCCGATTCCCAAAAGGCCAGTTGATCCCAATTTTAAACCCTCTTATGGCATTTCCTACAGCTTTGAACAGGCTGGATGGTATGGACTAAATCCGCGGCAAAATTATATAAGACTTCTTGATGAGTTTAAGTTTGAATGGATTCGACTCCCCTTCTTTTGGGATCAGATGGCCCAACTTCGCCAAGGCTCCGATGGGCAAGTTGACTGGATTTTTAACGAAAGATTTGAAGATTTGAAATTTGCAATCGAAGAAGCTCAAAAAAGAAACGTCAAAGTAATAATCGCGTTGGGTGCAAAAACGCCATATTTTCCAGAATATCACTGGCCCCAAAATGTGGCCTCAAAAGTTAAATTCGCAGAAAAGATAACCCGTGATCATCCGGTGGCAGCCGATATACTGACGATCGATCGGAAAGTTGTCAGTGAACTTGCTGGTTATGAAAACATAGGCTGGTGGCAAGTGGAAAATGAGCCTTTGATTGGTAATGTCAATAAATGGAAGATTGACCCTTCTCTTGTGGCTGCCGAAGTTGGTATTGTTCGACGATCGGACCCTCAAAAAAGGCCGATTATTCTTAACCATGCAGCGACCGGTTTTTATGACGCAAGCTGGAAAAAACTGCTTTCGATTCTTGCTCCCGGAGATGTTTTTGCCGTCAATGCCTTTTTCAAAACCAAAGGGACAGACCTTGTGACCGCGCGACTTTTTGGACGCGAGTTACATGTTCTATGGCCGGATCATTTAGTTTGGCCTGTCCATTCCTGGCTTTTTCTTTCGCCAAATTACCGCTTAATCAAAGAAACTGTTGAAAAAAACGGCAACGAGTTTTGGATTTTGGAAATGCAGGCGGAACCTTACATCAAAAAACTGGTGGAGGCGGATGATCCGTTTTTGACATTTACTCCTTCCGATATCCAGACTGGCGAAAAGTTTTTGAGATCGTATAAGATCGAGTCGATCGGTTTGTGGGGTGTCCACTTCTGGCAATACCGACAGAAATTGAATGATCAATCTTGGACAGAATCAGTCAAGAGTATAGTCGAAAGTCTTTGATTGAGAAATAAGTTAGTAGCTAAATAATTTGTAGGAGACGGACATGCGGATATCGGTGATACGATTTTGGTCATTCAGGCCAAAAGCAACTAAATGTTCCTTGCTTTGAGAAATGCCGATAATTTTGCCGGAAAGCTCTGGATTTTTATCTTTTAGGCTTTTAACAAGATCTGAGGTTTGGTTAAAGTTAAAGGGCACACCTTCCTCGATATAAGACAATTGAGAAACAGCCTCATCAGGTGTCTTGGGACCACAACACTCTGTAGCCTGAAGAATGACCGAGACTGGGTTGGTCATATAGGTTCTTAGGGCGGCAAAGTCGCGCGAATTGACCCCGTCTCTGATGTTTTCTGAAATTTCGGCAAGAGTTAATTTCGGTGATGGCGAAGGGGATGAAAGTGGTGAAGCCTCTGGAGAAGGAGAGATCGCAACTGGTGTTGGTGTATGAGATGCAGAAGATAATTGGCGGGCAATTTTTTGATTTTGAAAAATGAGATATCCTACTAGCGCAATGGTGACTACCAGAAGGGTGATTAATACGTAGAGAATGTTTTTGTTCACGAGTTAAGAGTAGTCGATATTGTGATTAATGTCAAAATTGGATTAGAATAATTTACCGTGAAGAAAGTTGCAGTGGTTACCGGTTCGGCAAAGGGACTTGGCAGGGCGATAGCCCTTGCTCTTGCCAGAGAAGGTTTTACGGTTGTTGTCCATTATCGGAAAAGCAAGAAAGAGGCTGAAAAAGTCCTTCGAGAGGTGCGAAAATTTTCTGCTGGGTCGATTTTGACAAGTGGTGATTTGACCGATGAAAATCAGGTTAAGGAAATCTTTGATGCGATTATTCAAAAATTTCGGCAAGTTGATCTTTTGGTCAATAATGTCGGTAACTTTCTATACAAACCCTTGCAAAAAACTTCCAATTATGAGTTTAGAAATATTCTGGAGTCAAATATCTACACGACCCTTTTTTGCTCAAAAGCCGTTTTGCCCCAGATGCGCCGGCAAAAATCCGGTTATATCGTTAACATTGGTGTCGTTGGGGCAGACAAGATGAATTTACTTGCTAACTCAACTCCTTATTTTTATGCAAAAAATGGAGTTTATCTCTTGACGAAAATGATGGCGCATGAGGAGGCAAAAAACGGAATTCACGTCAATATGATCTCGCCGGCTTCGCTTGAGACGGACATTTTCAAACCCGGCGACTTCCCCATGGGCCGCTCGGCCACTTACGATGATGTCGTCAAAGCGCTCTTGTTCTTGATTTCTCCCGATGCATATTATATAAATGGAGCTAATCTTGAAGTTGCCGGGGGTTTTATTCCAGGATTGACAAAATGAATAAAAAGTTGCTTTTTGCCTCTGTTTTTATTCTATTGGGATTGATTGCACTTCAATTGCCTATCAACCAACTTGCCGCCTCAAAAGTTAAATTCACCGGTTTTGACCTTTTTGCGCCTACCGCTGGTGCCTTTTTAGGAATTGGTTGGGGTATTGCTTCAGTTTTTGTCACCCAGGTTGCTAATTTAATGCTTCATGGAGTGCAATCTGTCGACCGCGGAGCGATTATCAGGCTCTTCCCTACTTTGTTTGGTCTTTGGTTTTTTGCCCTTCGACTTCGCTCAGGATCTACGATCCTTCGACAAGCTCAGAGTAAACCCTCTTTCGGACAAGTCGGTTATAAAATTTTGGCGGTTCCGGCTCTTGCCATTCTTGTTTTTAATCTGCACCCAATTGGCAGGACGGTTTGGTTTTACAGCCTGTTTTGGTTGATTCCCTTTGTCGTTTGGCCATTTAGGGAAAGATTTTTGTTACTGAGAAGTTTGGGGGCGACTTTTGTCGCCCATTCGGTCGGTGGGGCGATTTGGATTTGGGCCTTTAACTTACCGGCTACTGTTTGGATTTCTTTAATTCCCGTGGTCGTTCTGGAACGGGCAATCTTTGCGCTAGGCATCAGCGCTTCTTATATTATGTTTAATAATCTATTTGGAGTTCTTGCCAGAAAGAAACTTTTGCCAAGGGGTCTTCTGATCGAGAGTCGGTACTTATTGCCTACTTTAAGGACTAAAACAAGATGATTGGAAAAGTTTTGAGGTTCGTTGACACGCTGTTTGTTCCTCAGGTAGTTTATGCGCACTGTGATGTGCCCTGCGGGATTTACGATCCGCATACGGCCCAAATGGCTGCCCACACCGTTTTGAGAATGATCGGCATGATAGTTGATCTTAAGGCCTCCTCAAAAGATCCGTCATTTGA
>CAZBJS010000049.1:1408-4621 GCA_964492295.1 uncultured Gammaproteobacteria bacterium | reverse complement strand
TGCATATTTTATCAGAAAAAGGCACGTTGAACAATTATCTGTGCAGCGGATGTTTTCTGCGGTGGTATTCGGCCAAAAGGACACCAACGGCGATTAATAGTCCTCCGGCGATGAGATTTGGGGTTATTTTTTCTCCCAAAAGCAAAATAGAAAGGGTAGCACCGGAAACCGGGTCCAGATAAAAGAAAAAGGCAGCTTGCCCAGCAGGCATCAGAGCAAATCCCTTTTGCCATACCCAATATGCAACAAGTGACGAGAAGAGGACACCATAAATGATACCAGCAAGTCCTATCTGATTAACGCTTGTCGCCCAGATTGGGTTACGGATAAGTTCCCATAAAAAAAGAGGGAAAAGAGTAATGGCTCCGATAGCCATCGTATAAAAGGCGACAGTACCGGCTGAGTAAATTCTTAGGAGTTTCTTAGCCAACATCTCATGGATTACCCAGGAAAGAGAGGCCAAAAGCAAAAGCATGTTTCCGAAAACCTGGGTGGCGTTTGCAGATGTTGCCGGTTTACCGATAATTATTGAAACTCCAAAAAAGGCAACAGTCGATGCCAAAACCAGACGTAAGGTTAATTTTTCTCTCAGATAGAAATGGGCAGCCAAGATGGTAAAGATCGGAACTGAGGCCACAAGAAAGGAAGCGTTGATGGCTTGGGTTAATTTCAACCCGAAGAAGAAGAAAGTCAAATTCAGAGTGACTCCAGTAATTGCTGCCCAAAAGAGGTTGAGGCTGTCTTCTTTTCGAATTTTTAAGGTCTTGAAAACAAAAGTAGCTAGAATTAGTGAAGCTGCCGCCATTCTAATAAAAGCCAAAGAAAAAACTGGGACTTGAGTAAGGGTTAACTTCATGATTGGGGCTGTTGCACCCCAAATGATGGCAGCGGTTGCGGTCAGGATAAAGGCATTATTGAATTTCACTGGCGGATTGCTTCAATAAGTCTATCAATTCCGAAAGAGAAACCGACCGCGGGAACCTGCTTTTTGGTCCCTCCTTTGTCGGGATAAATAAACATACCGATTAGATCATCGTAGCGACCACCGGAGCCGATTGAGAGTTCTTTCGGATCATCATTTGGTTTCAGCTCAAAAATTGCGCCGGTATAGTAGTCGAGTCCACGGGCTAAGTACGGGTCAAAAGTATATTCTTTTTTATTGACTCCTAAGTTTTGCAGATTTTTAAAAATTTCTTGAAGATGGGCAGATGGCTTCTTATCTTTCATACTCTGGAGTATGGAAGATGCGTTGCTTTTTGGGTGACCTTTCTTCACGAGTTCTTGGATGACTTTTTGCTCACCGACCTTTTCCAGTTTATCTAAAGCAACAATGACTTCTTTGGCTAAATCTTTGAAGATTTTGCGGTCATTAATTTTCATTAGGGGATTCTGAAGGCCAGTTGCCTTTGCAGACTTGAGTGCAGCTGCAATGATTTTGGCGTCCTCGGCAAAATCAGAGGATCCAACGGTATCAAAATCCAGTTGGGTGAATTCGCGATAGCGACCGTGCTGAGGATTTTCGCCGCGAAAAACTTGACCCGCTTGCCAGCGGCGAAAAGGCATTTCAAGGGAAGGATTGGAAGCCACGTAGCGGGCCAGAGGGACGGTTAGATCGTAACGAAGCGCCAGTCTTCTGCCGCCCCGGTCGGTGAATTCATAGATGAGCCGTTCTTCTTCGCCGTACTTGCCTTTGAGGGTTTCGGCAAATTCGATGGTGGGGGTCTCCAGGGGCACAAATCCGAAATCTTCGAGAACCTCAATTATTTTGTTGATAACGGTCCTTCTTTTTCTGGCAAGTTCGGGATTAATATCGCGAAAACCTTTAGGGGTGGGCGGTGCTTTTTGCATCTTGTTTTAATGATACTACACCAGTTGGCCATTTAGGTATTTGGGCTACTGAAGAAGATAAATTAAATCAACGATTCGCTTGTCACCTTCTTGGTGGAAAAAGATGATGGCTGTTTTTTCTTTGACAATTTCCTCGGCTTTTGCCTGTCTTCCGGTAACTTCAACAACAGAATTCTTGGCAAGGACAAACTCAAGAATTTTATTTTCTTGCGTTTCTTTTGCCGAAAAGAGATTTTGGCGCACGCTGGTTAAGATTTTGGCGCCTAGTACCTTTTTGACAACCTGAGGTTTATTTTTGCGGATGACCTCGACCCTTTGGGCGTTCAGATTGTCGCCTGCGATTTCGCCCAAAGCAATCAGGTAATCACCAACCCTGATGTTTTCAGATGCTGATTTCGTTGATTCGGCTTCTTCTCCCTTGGGCAGTTCAATCGTTGCCGATTGGGCAATCTTGACCGTTTTTTCACCAGAGATTGTCGAAACAGTTATCAGGTTGTCAAAAATGGTTTTGACAGGCCCTGCATAAACGGTATTGCCGATTTTTTCTTTGTGTGAAAACCAATAAATGGTGGAAATTCTGGTTTCTTCTCTAAGGTCACGGTCAAAGACGACAATTTCGGCCAAATTAAGCCCTTCGGTAAGCTCCATGTCTTGCTCAAATTTACCGACGGTGTCGGTTTGGACTAGATAATTGAAATCATTTGAGTAGACGGCAACCAGGGTTTCTGGTTTTGATTTTCCTTGGATTCTTGTTTTGGGATCCGAAAGGACCGAAAAGCTCTGGGGAATAATTTCGACAGCTTGGGGCTGTCGCACCTCTTTAGCTTCTTGGGAGGGGGGAGAGGTTTTTTCTTGGGGCTTTGGTTGCCGCTGCCACAGCCAATATAAGCCATATAGAAATGTAGCAATGATCAGCAAGGCAATAAGAATTGATTTGAAGTTCCTCAATCTAGTTGGTCAGGGCAGGATACGGAATCTAGGTTATCACAGGTCTTGTTTTTGGGCAATTGGACTCTTGGGCTGGAAGAGTTTTTGTGATATTATTTTTTGGTCATGGTTGATATCGCTTGGTATGGTCAGGCTTGTTTTAAAGTCAAGGGCAAAAATGCCAGTTTGGTTTTTGATCCATATAACGCCGAATTTACCGGCCTTTCGCCTCTAAAAGTTGAAGCAAATATAGTTTGCGTCAGCCACGATCATGGCGATCACAATAATGTCGAGGCGGTAAAGCCTGCAGACGGTGAAGGCCGGCCTTTTATAATCGCGGGTCCCGGCGAATACGAAATTTCCGGTGTCAATATAGTTGGGATTGCCAGTTACCACGATGATAAACAGGGACAGGAGCGAGGCAAAAATACTATTTAT
>CAZBJS010000049.1:0-1308 GCA_964492295.1 uncultured Gammaproteobacteria bacterium | reverse complement strand
TCATGGCAAAACAAACTGTCGGGCGGATGCCGCCTCAGGATCTTGAGGCAGAAAAATCAATTATTGGCGCGATTCTAATTGATCGCGACTCGATTGTTTCTGTTGCCCAGATCTTAAAACCAGAACATTTTTACAAAGAGGCCCACAGCGACATTTACCGGGCGATGTTCTCACTCTTTGAGAAAAGGGAGCCGATAGACCTGGTGACTTTGACGGCTGAGCTCAAAAGAAAAGGAGTTTTTGATAAAGTAGGCGGGGCTGCTTATCTTGCCGAGCTTGCTTCGGCCGTCCCGACTTCTGCGCACATTGTCCAATATGCGCAGATTGTTCGTGACCATTATGTTAAGAGGCAGTTAATTACCACTTCAGCGCGAATTTCCCAGACAGCCTTTGAGGAAACGGCTGATGTCAGGACTATTCTTGACGATGTGGAGCAGGCCGTTTTTGCTCTTTCGCAGGAGCAGCTTCGACAAAACTTCATGCCACTAAAGGACGCTTTGGCCGAAAGTTTTGATCGACTTGACGAGCTTCACAGAAAGGCGAGCGGTCTTCGTGGAGTGGCAACCGGTTTTTGGGATTTGGATTCAAAGCTTGCCGGTATGCAGGATTCCAACCTTTTAATTTTAGCTTCGCGCCCTGGCCAGGGCAAAACCAGTCTTGCCCTCAATATTGCAGCTCACGTGGCCGTCAAGGAAGGTTTGCCGGTCGGGATCTTTTCGCTTGAGATGAGCAAAGAAGAGCTGGTCGACCGACTTTTGGTTTCCCAATCGGAGATTGATGCCTGGAAACTAAAGACGGGAAAACTCGACGATGACGATTTTGACAGACTGCAGGAAGCAATGGGAATTTTGGCCGACGCCCCGCTTTTTATAGACGACACGCCAGCTGCCAAAATTTTGGAAATGCGCACCAAAGCCAGACGGCTTCAAGTTGAACACGGATTGCAATTTTTGATTGTCGATTATTTACAGCTTGTGCAGTCCAGAAACTTGGAGAATCGAGTCCAGGAGGTTTCTGAGATTTCCCAAAGCCTTAAAAATTTGGCAAGGGAACTTAAAATTCCGGTTCTTGCTTGTTCGCAGCTTTCGCGGGCAGTTGAGCAGCGGGGCACTAAAAGGCCTCAGCTTGCGGATTTGCGCGAATCCGGAGCAATTGAGCAGGATGCCGATGTAGTAATGTTTATTTGGAGACCGGATCCGGATAATATGGAGCAGGTGAAACTTGATATACAAAAGCACCGAAATGGCCCGACCGGCGAGATCGACATGATCTTCAAAGCCGACCGAGTTAAGTTTTACGGGGTTGAAA
>CAZBJS010000048.1:0-4712 GCA_964492295.1 uncultured Gammaproteobacteria bacterium | reverse complement strand
CCCAGGTGGCTACTTTTGGATACTTAACAATAGATTGCGCTGTTTTTTGGGTTTGGGGGTTTGGGGATTTGGAGTAATTCTTAAAGATAAAATATCCGACGCCTGAAAGGACAATTATAACAATGATGACTCCGATAAAGCCATTCTTCATACGCTTATTGTATCAGGAAATTCAGGGGCGGGATTCTTCGGAGTAATCGTCTTCGACAGAATTACTGGACTCAAGTGAGTAAAGAGATATGCGACGGCTATATTGGTTTCGAGTCAATCCATATGGGAATCTTGAGTAATTAGCTTTATCTGATTCCTCAATCATTACGCTTAGAATATCCGGGTCTAGGGAGAACAAGATTTGCTCATCAGAGTCTGGAATGGACATATCCTGGTGCGGTTCTTGGGCACTAAACAATACAGAATCTTCACTCAAGAGGTGGTGAATTTCATGATTAATTGCTTCTCGATCGTCTAATTCTTTCAGCCTTCTTGTTTTGGTTAGTTGTTGCCTCTCAAAAAATGTTTTTCTGGATCTTTCTTTGCCCATTTTTCCCTTAAAAAAAGACTACGGTTTGCCCGCAATCTGTGAAAATTGTACTAGTGATCTATTCCCTTTGTCAATACAGGAAGATATTTAGCGGGTTACAGATATACTAGTGGTGATTTCTCCCGTTGCCGAAACAGTTATCCGGTTGTCCGCATTTTTGATAACACTGTAACCTGAGTTGTAAGTTGCTCCAGTGTCTGTACAGACCGAACCGGCCGGTGATTCAGTGCCTGCTGTGGGATCAATTGGAATGTCGGCAACATATTTAGGAACAAGATTGCCACACAGGGCACTTGTAGCAGTAGACGAGATAACCTTAGAAGTTGTTGCAATGTCTGTTGGCAAAGTTCCTTTATTGTCGGCTGCATACTGATGGATGGCATTTAAGATTGCATTGACATCACTTCTTCTTTGGGTGTCGTTAGCCTGGGAGAATTGTCTGGCCGGGTTAATGGCAACCAGAACGATGGCCAAAAGAACTGTTAAAATGCCGATGACAACTAAAAGCTCAATGAGAGTGAAACCACGCCGAAGTTTGGTGGGCAGGAAAAACTTCATCTGATTTTATTATTAAATGATTAAATTGCCTCTGTCAAGGGTTATTTTGGTTGACCGGTCGTGATAATTACATCGTAGTCTTGTTCATTTTGAGTCGAGCTTGCGACACCTACAAAAATTTTGCCCAGTTGTTCAAGAATTTCTTGTTGGATTTTCTCCGACACGTTTTGGCCAAATGCAACGACTGCTTCAATATTGTCTGTGTTTTGAGCATTGCCTAAAGTGAAATTTTTAAAACCTGCCTGTGATAATAGATCTTCAATTATTGACGCTTGGCCGGCAATACCGGTGCCATTGAGGATTTGGATAGAGAGGGTTTCTTTGTCCGCGAGAGGCACGGAAGATTGTGTAGATTGGGCAGCTTCGGTTGGAGGTGTCTGAGGGGGTTGTTGAGAGGTAGAAGGTGGTGATTCTTCCGTTTTAGACTGGCTTGCATCTTTACTTAGGAAACGATTGGGGTTGATTTTCCCAGTCAAAACAAGAACAACAGTCAGCACAATTATGACTCCTACAACCGAGATAATCAGCAGTTTCTTTTTATGATTGGTTTTCGGAGTGGATTTATCAGTTTGGACTATCGGCAGATCTTCTGAGGCGAGAAAATTTGTCCTTTCGGCAGGCTGAGATTTGGCAAGGATGATTTTTGCTTCTTGCGGCGCAAGTAAATCCGTCTCACCAACCTGTTTCGGTTTAATGCCAAATGGAGAGAAAATTGCAATCGGACAAACGGCCAAAATTTGCCATTTCAGCTCGTGAAGACCATTAATGATCGGAATAAACAGTTTTTTGTTGGCGGCGAAAACTTGCAGGCCAAGGTTGGTTTTTAAGGTGATTTTGGCAATGTCATCCGGTTTGAAGGGCACTTCGTCAAGGAAGCCCTGAATAGCCGGTTGTTGGGTAGCTGCCTCACCTTTAATAATTTTTGAAAAATAGACCTGTTCCGAAAGGACAATTAACACTTTGAAGGGCCCAATTTTATTAGTCGCCAGATTTTTTTTGAATTGTTCCGAAAGCTTCAGGGGACTTTCGACTTCAAGGTCGTGGACTACTTCTCCAAAGGGAATCGTAAACGGGTTTTGGCAATTGCCCCAATAAAGACTAGCACCGGCCCTCGCTAAATACAGAATTGCTTTTGGTTTGCCAAATATCATTAGTCTATTTCCCTCCAGGCCGATATTGTAAAGACATTACCTGTTAAGCTTCCGTCAACCTGAATTTTTCTTTTAAAATTCCCTGATCTGCCTTCGGAAATAATTGTCTTTGAAGTGGTGCCGCTTACAGTAATTGTAGCAGTTCCGTCACTCACCGAGAGGGTTTCACTCAAATATGTATTATTCGGATCACGCAGGATTCTCAAAATCGCATTGTCGGCGCCGGTTTCGGCAATAAAGAGGGCCTCTTCGCCCTGGGCGAACTTGCTGATCCCCTGAGAATTAATAATGGTGACAGTAACGGCACCGGCGGTGATGATCATGGCGACTGCTACAAAGACAAGAAGAGTGATCAAGGCCTGACCCTTAAGCAATTGAGAATTGAGAATTGAGAATTGAGAATTAGATTTCATCTTCTTCCGATTGTTGTCTGGAATGTTTTGGTTTCAGCGCCACCAGGTCTGGTAGTTTTACTGGTGATCGTAAATTGGATTTTGATGGTGTCTTTAGTGCCGGAAACACCCGTATTGGCAATTCTTTGGAAAGTTGGATTTGAGATGGTTGTTTCGGAGCTATTTAAGTAATTTATTCCTAAATCATTGCTAAGCTCTAGGTTGCCGCCGCTTTCGGCATATTCATAAAGAAAACCGCCAATGGTCATTTTCAAATTACTTCTCGTTTGGCCTATTTGGGGCGGGGTGCTGATGTCTGTTGCGCGAGGAATGTCGTAGGCCATGCGCGATAAAATATAACGGCCGTCTTGCTCAACCGAGGAAGTGGCTTCGGATTCTCGACGCAGCTCAAGAATTGAAGCAAACATATCGGTTAATACCACCAAAAATATCGAAAGAATGCCCATGTAGATGAGGAGCTCAACGAGGGTGACGCCACGCGGAAGGCGAGAATTGTTAAATTGTTGAATTGTTAAATTGTTAGATTGATTTCTTTTTAATTGCCAGCTATATCTATTTAGCAATGTAGCAATGAAAAAGAGCTTGTTTCTCGTAAGCTCGAAATAACAATGTAGCAATTTAATTCTCATGGCGAGTAGTTGATGCTTACATCATTTAAGGTCGGTGTTGCGCTTCCATTGCTGGTAAAGGTGGCTTTGTAGCGGACGTAGCGGCCGCTGATGCGGCTTAAGGGAATTGCTCCGGAGGAAGGGAAAAATGTACCTGAGACACCGTCCGATCCAAAGTAGTCCCAAGTGCCACTGCTGCAAGTGGGTGGATTAGTAGTTCCGTTTGAACAGTTAGAAACGGCAGCCTGGAGTTGTAGTGTAGTGCCGGCAGGAACTGTCGCTGTCCAGATGATGTTGTTAAAAGCGGCCGCGGCCCCCGCGTCAAAACTGCCGGAAGTATGGGATTCAAAAGTGCCGTTTGCAGAATAAGTGGTTGTTCCGGAAATAGTGAATTTGAAGCCGCCAATATCCCAATTAACGTTAGTATCGGTCCAGGAGGAGCCGCCATTTGTACTAACTGTGTAAACCGAATTAGTTCCATCGTAATTGATGGAGTTGTAATTTGCAGCGTTTGTATTTACCAGCCGCCAGATTCGGTAGTCGTTGCCCGAGGCGGAACTTGATGATTTTAGATAGATGCGGTAAGCGGTGCCTTGGGTAAGGGATACGGGTGAGGCGAAGTTACAAGTTATCCATCCAAAACTTGTGGCAACCCCTGATGATGCTAAGGTGCAGGTAGTTTGTGATCCGCCAACTGCCCCAAAGACGAAATCGAGACTTCCAGCAGGAGTTCCCTGTTTTCTGGCGTAAAAAGAAATGCTTGTGGCATTTTGGGTCGTGCCGGTATATGTAAATTTCTCACCAATGACGGTGGTGCCAAAAACCGCAACTTCAAGATTTGATTCGTAGGGATTGCCCTCATAAGTCGCGTCCGAAAAATCAAGTTCATAAATAGGCTGAAAACCCTGAGTTGTCCAGTTAGTCAAATTTGTGGCAAAAAGGGTGTTTGCGTTAGGGTCAGGATTATTGGTTTTGGGGTAAAGGTTATTTAAAGGTGCTGATCTTCTGAGAGCGACGTAGCGTGAACCGCTGACTGTCCCTGAGTTGTACTGAACGACAATATGATAAACATTTCCGGAGGTCAAAACTGGACAACCTGTTAATGAGATCGTTTTCCAGCCCGCTGAAGTGGCAGTAAGTATGTTTGAACAAAGATAAGTGCCAGATGGTAAACCTGTTGTATCTTGTTGTATGCCGTATCGGTAATTTGGGCTTGTACCAACTTCACTGTGCAGATAGACCCTGATTGCGTTGACCGTTTTGGATTCCTGAGCGGTAAATCTCAGCGCAGTTTTGGTGTTGGCGCTTGTCATTGTGCCGATGGCACTGGTTGATTCCACTCGAAATTTGTTGCCGTATTCGCCACCGGCGCCGGCTGATTGGGTAAGTCTGACATCGGCAGCTTGACCTGTGCCCGAAATTTCGGTGTTAGTAAAGGCGC
>CAZBJS010000047.1:2833-4792 GCA_964492295.1 uncultured Gammaproteobacteria bacterium | reverse complement strand
TATGAGAAACAGTATTAAAGCAATTGCTCCCCCTAAAAACCCTGCCCTCGAGTTGGTCATCACAAGGGCGGTGAACAAAATCAAGGTGGTTGTGCCAAATAACACTTTTGGCAGTTGGCGGATATTGATCAGGGCAAAGGCAACAGACAAAGGCAACACAATCACCAGATAACTTGCCAGCCAATTCGGCTGTCCCAGAGTCGAAAAAATCCGAAGTTGCGGATCAAACTCTTTTTGCCAACAGGTTGATGTAAGCTTGCCAGTCAAGATCAGACAAGAAGGATCACGGCCAAAATGGCCGGGAATGCCCCAAAGCGCAACAGCCAGAGCAGTAATCACAATGGTCATCAGTAATTTTTTTGCTCGGGACGGATTGAGATTAATGAGGGCGCAAGCAAGAATCACAAAGTATGAAGTCTGCGACAGGAGCCCGCCGTTTAACCGGGTTGGATAGCCAAAAACAGAGGTGAATTTGTCAATAGAAGTTAAGGTTGAGAAGATTTGGAAGAGAAAGAAGATTGAGAAGGCAGCCAAAGGTAAGCTTTTGGGAACGAGAATTTTGCCGCCAAGAGAGACTTTAATAAGCGTACTAAAAAAGATAATTGTGGCCAAAAGATAGACAAAGTGCATTTTGGGCACTTCAAAAAGCTCGGAGTTTTGAGTGGAAAAGACCAGGGGAGTGACTGCGGCTAGGGCAAAATACGAAAGCCAAATGATCTTGTCGGCAACTTTAACAATTTTCCCCTCCACGCGACAAATGTTATCAGCAGGAAGAAAAGAGTGCAATTGAGCAATTTTTGTCAATAAGCTATACTTCTTGTCGCTTCTATGATTCCAGTAATTGATCATATCCTCGGTCATTTTTCGCAAGATTTGGGAGTAGATTTAGGAACCGCCAATACCTTAATTCATGTGCGAGGTAAGGGGGTGGTCGTCAGGGAGCCTTCGATTGTGGTACTCCACAAAAAAACTAAAAAAGTAATCGCCATCGGAGGCGATGCCAAAAAAATGGTCGGCAAAACACCGCCAAATCTGGCAATTATCAAGCCGCTCAAGAACGGAGTAATTTCTGATTACGATACAACTTTGGCGATGCTTTCACATTTTGTCAAAAAAATCCACCAGGTTCCCGGCCGAAAATTTTCGATTCCAAGGCCAAGAATAGTTATCGGCATTCCCACAGGCATTAGCGAGGTAGAAAGACGGGCACTTTTGGATTTGGCCCGCGATAGCGGCGCAAGGGAGGCTTTTTTGGTTGAGGAGCCGATGGTTGCTGCTGTTGGTGCAAACTTGCCTGTTGATGAGCCTGTTGGCTCAATGATCGTTGACATCGGTGGAGGCACTTGTGAGATTGCCGTAATTTCTCTTGGTGGAGTTGTTGTTGGTCGATCGCTAAAGATCGCCGGAGACGCTATGGATTCTGAAATAACGAGTTACCTAAGATCCCGTTATAGCTTGGCAGTTGGCGAGCGAACAGCTGAGGAAATCAAAGAGGCACTGGGTAGCGCATTGCCGATTTTGCCTGAAAGGGAAATGGTCGTTCGCGGCCGAGATTTGGAGCGGGGGCTGCCAAAATCGATAAAGATTTCGTCGGTCGTGGTAAGGGAGGCTTTTGCAACAACTCTTGCAACCATTGTCGCGGCGATTAAAGACACGATTAATGATGCACCTCCAGAGCTTGCCGGTGATGTCGCCGAGCGCGGCATTGTTCTTTGCGGTGGCGGATCGCAAATCTCTGGTCTGCCAAAGTTAATTTCCCAGGAGACAAAAATGCCGGTAGTTGTGGCCTCAGAGCCACTTTCCTGCGTTGTTCGCGGTTGTGCGATACTTCTTGAAAATCGCCAACTGCTTGCAAAATTAAAAATTGGTTATTCCGCCGGCTAAGCTATGCGACGCAAGAATTTAAAAATCAAATTGCCTCATATATTGGGCAAACACGCCAGGGGCAACCCATCTCCA
>CAZBJS010000047.1:0-2733 GCA_964492295.1 uncultured Gammaproteobacteria bacterium | reverse complement strand
AAATTTGTGGAAATTGTGGCAGAACGAGGTAAAATTTTTGACCGAAAAGGCGTGATTCTTTCGGAGTCAAAAACCTCATATCTTCTTAAAGGCGACAAAAAGACCACCCAGATAACTGCTTCTCAGGCAAAGGAGCTTGAAGAGCAAGGTTTGGCAGGCGAGAACTTTGAAGGGGAACTCGGCCAGATTTTTCAAGTGGTCAAAAGGAACTATCTTCTTGGTGAGGCTGCAGTCCATGTTTTGGGTTACACAACTGCGTCGCCTTTTCAATCTATGGGAAACGGGGGAGCGGAGGAAGTTTATGATCAGTTCTTGCGGGGGCAAAATGGCAAGCAGTTGATTGAGGTAGACGCGACTGGCCGCAACATTTCGATTTTAGGGGCTATCCCGCCCGAAAGTGGTCGGGATATTCACACAACAGTCGATTCAGATCTGCAAAAGGTTGTCTTTGAGATTATCACCAAGCATGCCGATAAAGCTGGATCCAGGCGAGGAGCCGCTATCGTTTCCAATCCCCAAACTGGGGAAATTTTGGCCTTAGTCTCTGTCCCTTCATTTGACCCTCTCGATGTAGCCAAATATCTTGAGGATGAAAACAAGCCGTTTTTTAATAGAGCCATTCAGGGAAGCTATCCGCCAGGTTCGGTTTTCAAAATTGTCTCGGCGCTTGCCGGTTTGGAATCGGGGGTAATTTCCAAAGATAGCCAAATCGAGGATGTAGGAGAATTTAAAATTGCCAATGACCGCTTTGTTAACTGGTATTACCTGACAGCCGGCAAAAAAGATGGCTTTTTGAAAGTGGATCGGGCAATTGCCAGGTCAAACGACATATTTTTCTACAGAATAGCCGAAAAAACTGGTCTTGAGACTATTCGCAAAATGGCCATTAAATTTGGTATGGGCCAAAAAACCGGTGTTGACCTGCCGGATGAAGCCTTCGGTCTTGTCCCCGATGAGGCGTGGAAACAGTCAGCTTATGGCCTAGATTGGTTTCTGGGCGATACGCTTCATTTGGGGATCGGGCAAGGTTTTATGCTCTCAACGCCACTTCAGATCAACTCATTAACTTCTTTTATGGCAAGCGGCAAATTAGAAAGACCCTATTTAGTTTCCCAAATTGATGGCAAAGATGGCGCGGGGACGGTTAAAATAGAAAGTAAGATTCTTGGAGAAAATTTGGTCGGAGCGGAAAATTTCAAAGTTGTTCGGGAGGGGATGCGCCAGGCTTGCGAACAAGGAGGAACCGCCTTTCCGTTTTTTAATGCCCCCTATAAGGTGGGTTGCAAAACAGGGACAGCAGAAAAAACTCTTGGTAACCCACACGCTTGGTTTACCGCTTTTGCTCCGTTTGATAATCCCCAGATTTCGGTAACGGTGATTATTGAGGACGGAGGAGAGGGGTCGAGAGTTTCTGCACCGGCAGCCCGGGAGATTTTGGATTGGTGGTTTGCAAACCGCAAATAGTTAATTGTTAATGGTTAATCGCAAATTAATTCAAACGATGAACGATAAGCGATGAACAATAAACATGAGTAAGCTGGCTTTACCAAAACAATTGATGGTCAACTTAAAGAAATATCGTGATTTGCGTTACGGGGAGAACCCTCACCAGAAGAGCTCCTTTTACCTTACCGATGGAAAACCCGGGTTTGAACAGCTTACCGGCATTGAGCTTTCTCATAATAATCTTGGCGATGCCAATCATGCCTGGAGGCTGGTTTGCGAGTTTGCCGAGCCGACTGTTGCTATTATCAAACACGGTAATCCAAGCGGTATTGCCTCAAGAGCTGATCTTGCTGAGGCTTATCGGCTTGCCTATGAGGCGGATACTATGAGCGCTTTTGGTGGAATTATTGCAGTTAACAGACCGCCAACGTCTGTGATGATTAATGCAATGAAAGGTATTTTTTTTGAGTTGATTGTTGCTCCGGATTTTGGCGCCGACGTTTTAGAAAAACTAAAAAACCGAAGCGCGAAGATGCGTGTAGTCAAGGCTCAAAAGCCCCCCGCCCAACTTGAGTTTACGAGGGTTTTTAACGGTTATTTGATACAAACACCGGATATAGTTTTGGAGTCAAGATCCAAGTGGAGAGTTGTCTGTGGCAATAAACCATCAAATAAAACTTTTGATGATCTTGAATTTGCTTGGAAGGTTGTTAAGCATGTTAAGTCCAATGCTATTGTGATTGCTCGTGATCTTTCGATGCTCGGGATGGGGACTGGCCAACCTAATAGAGTCAATGCTGTCAAGCTTGCCCTAGATCAGGCCTTCGGCAGTGAGCGTAGTCGAACTGCAAAAGGAAAAACAAAAGGCGCAATTTTAGCATCCGACGCTTTCTTTCCTTTTGCCGATAATGTGGAATTGGCAGCGAAAGCGGGAATTTCGACAATCATCCAGCCGGGCGGGTCAATTAACGATGATAAAGTTATTGCCGAGGCCAAAAAGCACAAAATGACGATGATTTTTACGGGGGTGAGACATTTTAAACACTAAATCAGGCTATTAGGCGATTAGGTTTTTAGGCTATTAGGTAAATAATATGGACAAGATTAAATTGGAAAACATTTTTGCAGCGGTTTCGGAGAAATCGATTCTTGATCCGCTTTTGGCGGTTTTGGATCCAAAAGAGGTTAAGTTTTGGGGTACTGAGGGCACAATAAGGTATTTAAAGTCAAAAGGATTTTGGGCAAAGTCAGTAGTTTCCGGTTTTGATTTTGACGGCAGAGTAAAAA
>CAZBJS010000046.1:1374-4995 GCA_964492295.1 uncultured Gammaproteobacteria bacterium | reverse complement strand
AGCATCAGCCATTTTGAAGCCAAAAAAGTCCGTGGCAAGAAATCACCGAATAAAATCAAGACTTGCGGGCCGGCCTGAGGCGGCGGCTGAAGAAATGTAAACATGGTATAGGAAAACCAGGTGGCGGTGGCAAACATGACGGTTAATGAATCCAAAAGCGACTCTGGATAATGAAGCAGGATCTTGCGAGTTGCCAGATCGCGGCTTTCGGAGCCCAAAAGCAAAGTGCGCTCTGAACGACGTTTGCCGATTGCCAAAAAGAGCGCCAGCGAGGCGACAGTCAGGATAAACCAGACCGTCACATGGGCATCAATAAGCACACCTCCGGCATAAACTCTCAGCAGAAAACCGGAGGCTATGGCCATTACATCAAGAAGAATGATCGATCTTAGAAAGAGCGAGTAAATAATTTGCAAGATGGCATAAGCTCCCGATGCCAGCGTAAAAAACGCCGAAAGCCGAGATGAGATAACTAAAGCAACCGCCAAAAGGAAAATGGCGCAAATTGTGGCCACTGCTGGATGGATTCTGCCTGCAGCAATTGGTCTTTTGCTCTTGAAAGGGTGAGATTGGTCTCTTTTAAGATCAATAACGTCATTGATGATATAAATGCCAGAGGTAATTATCGAAAAAATAACAAATCCCCAAATGACTAGAATGAGTTTATCTGGATTGAAGAATTCACCCTCAAAGACCAAAGGGGCAAAAACCGCTAGATTCTTAAGCCACTGCCGGGGTCGGCAGGAGACAAAAAGCCAAAACGGAAGCCAGATTATTTTTGGTCCCCTCTTGGTAAATTGATATTGAGCCAAATTAAACCTCCCAGAATTACAACGCCAAAAAGAGCAGCCGCAAAAAGCTTACCGGAACTTGTGAGGCTGAGTGCTGCCGCACCCAAAATAGCACACACTAGGTAATAAAACAAGGCAATCCGCCGCTGTCCCCAGCCCAGCTCAAGGAGCATGTGGTGAAGATGCCCCCGATCACCTGCAAATGGTGATTTACCGGAAACTACCCGCCGCACTATCGTAAATAAACCGTCGATTAGAGGAACAGCCATCACCAAAACTGCTGTTCCCACTTTTGCTCCGGAAAGAATAGCCAAAACCGCCACCAAATATCCCAAAAAAAACGATCCGGAATCGCCAGGGAAAATTTTGGCAGGATAGAAGTTATAGATCAAAAACCCCAGTGTCGCCCCCATGCCGGCAAGAGCAAGTTTGGTGACCACAATCTGGCTCGGATCTTGGCCGACAAACCGAAGACTGGCGACAAAAAGCACAAAGAGCGTCACCAGGACAATCCCCGGCATCTGGCCATCAACTCCGCTTGAGAAGTTGACCATATTCATCACCCAGACAATCCAGGCAAGAGCAAAGAGATCAGCCCAAAGTAAAATTGAATGTTCTCCCAAGAAATTAAAGGCAATGCGCACTGTGTCAAGTCTTAGCACATCAACGCTTGCTGAGAATGCCGACAACGGATTGGTGATAAAGGCGATACCAACGCCAAAACCTACGACAATTACCGCCGCTCCAATTTGAAGCAGGAGCTTCAGCCATTGCGCAAGATCATGTTTATCATCCACCAAGCCAATGGCGATCAAGACAAAACCTCCCAAGATAATCCCCAAAATTTTTTTTGACGGGTCGACAGTTAAGAGGGTAACAACCAGAAAAGCCAAAAAAATCGGTAAACCGCCGGCTCTTGGTACTGGCCTCGTGTGAAGCATCGCCGGATGTTTGTGGCGGGCAGGGTCATCAACAAAGCCGTATTTTTTGGCCAAAATAACTGCCAGAGGAGTCAAAATCACCGAGAGTACGAGGGCAGCCAAAAATGGCAAAATGAGGTTCATGTCAAGACAGAAATGATTTTGGCAGTGTCATAAAGCGTGGCCAGGGCAACAATAAAGGTAAAGATAAAAAGGACTCGCAAGATAAATTGGTTTTCCCGAAAGACAAAAAGCGCCAGTGAGAAATTAACTAAACTGATAACCGTACAAATCGTCGGTAGAAGCCAGATCGCAAGACTCGATGCCAGCATCGGCTCACCCCATGGTTTTGAATAAAAGAGGGGGATTGCCGGAGGAAGGCTTGCGCTTGAGGTCAAAATTAAAGAGGCTTGAGCCAAAACCGAAAGAGTCGAAAACAAAAAAATCGCCACGCCAAGCGTGTCTTGTTGGAGACCTTGCCTGGTTTTTGCGATTCTCAATTTTGTAAGCGCCATTGTCCTTCACTTGCCCAACTGCCAAATTTTCGAATTCTCAACCTGAGTCACCAAAGTATATTTTTCTTCAAGCAATTTCTCAAGTTCGGCAAAATAGCCGATTGATGTAGGCGGCAAAATGATGTATCTGGGCGGAGTCTTCCCAAGTGCCTCAATAACCTCCTTTTTGCCTTCGGGGACGCCAAATACATGGAAAGACGTGACGTATCTTACCGGATTGCGAGAATCGGCGATTGCATAAAGCCAGGGATAATCACCCCAAATGTAAACAGCCTGACCGACCGCCCCTCTTTCCCGCAGAAAATCGGCAAGTCCGGCAATAGAGTTAACGTTGCCGTCGAAGTAGTCATTGTAATCGTTGACGCCTTTTTTGCGGGCGGCAAATTCAATGAAATTTTGCCAATACTTGACTTGGTTAATTGGTCCTCCCGAGAGAAAATCGGTAAACAGGAGCTTTGTTAGAAAAATTAAAGGAATAAAAAAGGCCAGTGCAAACACCGATTGCGCCACGGTCAGCCGAGGTTTCAGGTCAATCGACGCCAAAAGCAAAGAGATGGCTGGTATCGCCTGGACTAAATAATGACCATAGGTTCTTCCAGAGAAATAACTGCCTAGGAAGGAAAAAGCAGTCCAAAGCAGCGTCAAGTGGAATAAATTAACTTCCCCCCTTGCCTTTTTGAAAATCCCATAGCCGACTGCAGCAATAAGTGGTAGAAACTTAAGGATATTGATAAGAAGTGCATATTTCGGGCTTTCTCCAAGGTAAATTCGATAATAAGTATAGGCTGCAAAAATGTACTCTCCAAGCAAGTTCTTAGGTGCAAAGTAAGCAACCGTGATCGCATAGGGAATGGTAAATCCAAGTGTCAAAAGTGCGCCCCCTTTGACAAAGTCAACTAAACTTCTACTTGATAAAAAGAGAAAAATTCCCAAAGCCACCGCCTCCAGTGCCCCGACCTGTTTATAAAGTGAGGCAAAGGCTATGAGAATGCCGGCAGCAAAAAGCGAAAGATAATCAAACTTTCTCAAAATTACCAGGAAAAATGCGAAAGATGTGGGCAAGATCATCCAGATCTCAGTCAGTGCCAAGTTCCCTTCAATTAGCCGCAGTGAGGTCAGGAAGCCGAAGATCAGTGTTGCCCAAAGGGCCCGTTTTTCACCAAAGATCAATTTACCAACTTCATAAATGGCGACAGCTGTTGTCAAGACGACCACGACTGTGACCAGCCTTAACCAGAACATCGAAACGCCAAAAAGCCCAAAAATCGCCGCATAGGTCAGATAAATCATCGGCGGCTTATTGTCCCAGGCGGTCGCGTAGAGGGTGCCACCCAAGTTTAAATTGCGCCCGACAGCCGCAAAGATTCCCTCATCGCCATACCAGAACGGCTCAAA
>CAZBJS010000046.1:0-1274 GCA_964492295.1 uncultured Gammaproteobacteria bacterium | reverse complement strand
CTCAACTCAAAATATCGTCCATCCGTAGGGACCTCACCTATTTTAACAACCCCGTTTTCGGCATACGCATCCAAAAGACTTTTTCCAGAAAATTGAACCAATCCCTCCGGAAGGACAATCAGCTCATTGTCAAGACCAAAGCGGCCTCGATAATAAAGTGCTTCCGCAAAAGATGGCAAAACTGTGACAAGTTTATCATCAGATTGAATTTGATTGAGCACTTGTTGCTGGTAAACTTCACGAAATGTATAAGGAGCGCGCCTAAAGGCCAGGAAGTCGATAACAAGCGATAAACCTACCAGCATCCCCAACCCCAACCCAAACATGTATTTAGGAAATTTCCCAGCTGTATGGACCATGACCATCGCCAGAGGCACCGAAGCGCCAATCAAATAGCGCCAGAAAAAAATCGGTCTGAATGGCAGTTTTACCCCATCAATCTTTAGACCAGGAAGCGTTGCCACAATAAACGGAACAATTGCCCAGAGCCAAATTAGAAGGTAGGGTTTTTCGAAGTGGTGCCGCAGTAGATGTTGAAGGATGCCGATTGTCAAAAGGATAATTGACAACCCAAAAAGCCAGACTCGAGCTGCATTCTGATGCTCGCCTCCTAAAATGCGAAGTAATGCCTCAAAATGCGTTCTTTTGTCGATTCCTCCAATCCAGTAGCTTTGACCGACAGAGGTTACCTGCCCATACAAAAAGGGAAGCCAGGGAAGATATAAGACAGCAGTGATAATCCATAAGACGAATGTCCGCCAGAATATCTTTAGGTCGAAAACAACAAGATAAAGTGCTTGGGCGAAAAGGGTAAAGAACATGTAGTAATGGGTATAAATTCCGAGCGTTGAGAAGGCAACGAATAAAACAGACGGCCAAAAATTGTTTTTATCCTGAGCTTGTCGAAGGGCTGAGAGTTTGACCAGAAAATAAATCGATCCGGTGGCTGCAAAGGCAAACATGGTGTAGTTTCTGGCCTCAAAAGCATATGTAAAGAAGATCGGATTGACGGCAACCACTAGCGTTGAAATCCACCCAAATGATTTGCCTTTGATCTCAGACGCCAACTTGTAGACTAAAAATAAAGTTAAAAAGTAAAAAATAATCGAGATTGAGCGAGTAACAACCTCTGTCGGCGGCAGAAATTTATAGACCAGGTCTACAACCGTGTAGTAGCCGGGCGGATGAAAATCGGCAGCAGTTGTTTTGAGCATTTGCAGATAGGGAAGCTGCGAAATCAAGGAAGTCCAGGCCTCATCGCCCCAAAACCCGCG
>CAZBJS010000045.1:2438-5061 GCA_964492295.1 uncultured Gammaproteobacteria bacterium | reverse complement strand
TGGCAATCGGCCAAAAGTTTTTACAGGAAGGTCAAATCGTCAGAGGTGATCCTTTTTCCTGGACGATGTCAGGCTACGAATTCGGCAATTATTTTTTCCTATATCAAATTGTCATCACATCCCTTTTTGCCAATTTTGGTCATATCTTAACCGCTATTTTTTTCGGCATTATTGCCAGTTTGGCAGTTTTAATTTTGCTCCCCAAAAAACTCGATTTCTGGAAAGTACTCGTAGTTGGTTTGGGCACGGTTGTGGCAACTTCTAACTTAGGAGTAAGGCCCTCCATAATCTCATTTTTAATGTTTGCGCTGCTTTTGTTTTTGGTTGAAAAGAGATTTTTTCAAAAGAAGCTTCACATTCTTTTTTGGTTTGGCTTTTTTGCTATTTGGGCTAATTTTCATCAGGGCTTTATGGTTGGACTTTTGGTTCTGGCGGCGTTTTTAACAATCGATTTTTTCTGGCAAAAATCAAAAAAGAGGCAAGTTTTGGCAAGTATGAGAGTCTTTTGCGTTTTGGCGGCTTTTGCCGGATCGTTGGTAACCCCTTTCCAAGTGAATGTGTGGAAGTCGGTGATTTTTGATCTTGCGGGTTTTAATACTTGGCGGGCGGTTGCCGAATGGCAGTCATTGGTTTTTTACTACCCGGCAAATTTAATTTATGGACTTTCCGGATTGTTATTTATTTTCATTTTTTTCCGGAAGTTTAAATCGCTTGAGCCGGCGTGGGCCCTGATTGCGGCGTTTCTTTTTACTTTGCCTTTTCTGGCGACAACCTTTGCCATTTTTTGGGCGGCAATTTTCATTTTTTTCTCAAGTAGAAATTTAGACTTTAAACTTGATTTGGGAAGGGATATCTGGATGAGGGCGCCCATAGTGACTTCCTCTCTGGCTTTTTTTACAGCAATATTCCTAAGTTTTGGGGCCTCAACTTTGGAGTCCTGGAAGCTTGCCGATAGACTTCGCATTGATAATTACCCGGTTGAAGCAGTCAATTTTATTAAGGAAAAGCACTTGGCGGGCAAGTTATTTAATGATTACGGCTGGGGAGGCTATATTATCTGGAGGGCCCCTGAAATCAAAGTTTTTATTGACGGCCGAATGACAGGTTGGCGCAAAGCTGACGGTAGCTATATCTTAGCCGATTACGTGGCGATTGCCCAGGGCAATTGTAGTTTAGCTAGCAAGTATCAGATTGAAACTGTTCTAGTTGCGAAAAACCTTAAAGCTCCTTGTTTCGCCGGCTGGAACAAAATCTATGAGGATCAGGTGGCGAAGATACTCATTAAAGAATAGTTAAATTGTTATTTCGAGCTTGCGAGAAACAAGCTCTCTTATATTGCTAAATTGTTTAATCGTTAAATTGGCTTTGACTTTAGCAATCGATTTTTACTTTTCATCTTGGTTTGTCTACAATTGGATTGATGCTGCCAGATGAGATAATCCACCGGACCCGAAGCCGTAACCCCTTTGCCATGTTTGCTTCCCAGCCGGAGGGGGTGAGCTTCGAGAATCAAGAAAAAGGGGAGGAGATTATTTTATTGTTGAGGGCACATTTGGTGACACTGGTTCCTTCGGTTTTGGCGGTAATTTTTTTTCTCCTTACCCCTATTTTTATCGGTTCATTTTTGGCAGCCGTAAGAGTTGACCCAAGGTCTGTTTTGGAGGAGAGACATCTTTTTTGGATTGGCACATTTTGGTACCTTTTTGTTTTTGGCTTTGCTTTTTATAAATTTATCTTTTGGTACTTTAATGTTTATTTATTGACAAATGAGCGCATCGTTGACATTGATTTTAGGGGACTCCTACACAAAGAAACTTCCTATGCGAAGTTGAACCAGATTCAGGATGTTTCGCCTAAAATAATCGGGTTTTTTGGCACTTTTTTCCATTACGGGAACGTTTTTATTCAAACGGCCGCGGAAAGGCCAGAGTTTGAGTTTCATAATGTTGAGAAACCGGATCTTGTTGCTCAGGAAATTTTAGAGCAAGTCAGGCACGAGGAGAAAGAAGCACCTGGAGAAATAGCTTGATATGCCAGTTGAAGACGCCGCAATCGGGATTTTTGAAAGCATCAATATTGTTCTTATCATTAAGGCATTTTTTATCCTTTTTTTAATTTTTTACATTGTTTTTGCCTTTATTCTTTTTAGGCAGATTCAACTGATGGGCAGGACTCTGCCGACTACCGCTGTTCCTTTCTTGAAATTTGTGGCCATTGTCCACGTCGGAGTTTCTGCGGCTTTGCTTTTTGCCGTAATTGGTACTTTCTAATATGGGTGAACTGCCCTTACAAATTGAAAAAATCGCTGGTCTCCCTGGCCCCAAAAGTGCTTGTGGCGTTTTTAGCAAAAGAATTACTCTCTATGACGGTAACCTCGCGACCATCGCTAGCCTATTTTTTATAACAAGCAACCAGGAGCGCGATCTTCAAATTTTACTTGGTGATCTTTTTGAAATCACCGGCCGCAAACTTGAGGAGTCAACAGAGGGGATACTCTCTACGCTTCGCATCGCTGGCGATTCCGCAGGCGAATATGCTTCAAAAAATAAGATTGAGGTAGCCTTTGCCCACCTCTTTTTTCTCCAGCAAGTTTGCTATTTTGTCAAAGCTGGCGAGGGGGTCA
>CAZBJS010000045.1:0-2338 GCA_964492295.1 uncultured Gammaproteobacteria bacterium | reverse complement strand
GAGAGACTCTTGACTTTGAAGGTGTTATCGACGGCTTGGCCACAGAAATTTCGGCAAATGATGGCCAAAGTGAGATGGCAGCAGCTTTTGTTTTAGTTAAAGGCGAGTCGGAGGGGATACAAAAGCCAAGTGAGCCAAATGCCATCATAGCGGCCGATCAGTTGCCAGATAAAGATAAAGCAACCACAGAGCCTTTGGATCTTGAGGCTATTGAAGAAGATCAGGCTGCCTCGATAGTAAAATCTTCCCAATTTAAGAACCGGCTGTCTAGACTTGTGGCCAGGATCTTTTCCGAGATTAGATCACTGAGGCGTGGTGAAACTTCGGTGATTTCGCGCTTGAGACGAAACATTGTCATTTTGGTCCTTGTGATACTTTTGGTTTTGGGCGCGTCCGCTCTGTTTGCAGTCAAAGAAAGGGGAGATAAAGAAAAGTTGGCCCAGTTTAATCTTCATTTGCAGACAGCCTCTTCCAAGTACAAAGAAGGAACGGCGATTATTGACCTTAACCGCGGGAGAGCTCGCGAAATCCTGATTGAGGCGGATCGCGAGATTAAATTGGCGCTGGCAATAGATGAAGACAGTGAAGAGGCAAAAAATCTTTCATCGCAGATCCTAACGACGCTTCGCGAGACAGAAGAGGAAGCTAATGTTGCCTTTGAGACATTTGTTGAGACCTCAGGAGAAATTGCCTCGATTGCCAATCGGGCTGGCAAACTTGTGGCCGCAGCCGGCGGGGAGATTTTGGAAATTGATGTTGCTCTCAAGAAGCAGGAAAAGATTACAACCGAAGACCAAGCCTTACAAATCTTTTCATATGGAGATTACGTCTTTATTTTAGCCGGCGACAAATTGTTAAGAGTCGATTTGGCCAAAGATAAAAAGGAGGAAGTGGCGGGGGCAACTGGCGCGCATGACATGGCGGTATTTTTAGGCAACATTTATTTACTTTTTGAATCGCAAATTGCCAAAATGGTACCAACTGAAACAGGTTATGCCCCAGCTTCCGATTACTTGGCCTCACCCACAAATTTTGGTGGAAATTCGCGGTTTGCCATTGACGGCTTTGTTTGGGTAACCAACGGTCGCGAGATTTTAAAGTTTTTACGGGGAGAAAAACAAACTTTTGAAATCTCCGGCCAAACTGCAGGTTTGGGTGAGCTTGGGGCAATATATACAAGTAGCAACTTTGACAATCTTTATGTCGTTGACCGAGTTAATTCGGCACTTTTAGTAATCGACAAAGAAGGGGTTTACAAAAAGGCCTATCAATCGAGGGAATTTGGCAGGGCCTCTGATTTGGTCATTGCCGATGACGAGGGGAAAATGTATCTGGCAGTTGGTAATAAGATATTGGAAGCCCCACTACGCTAAAGCTTCGAGGGGTAAATGAGAATAGTCAATAGACGTGCTTTCCACAAATATCAGATTTTGGAAAAACTTGAAGCAGGTATAGTTCTTTTGGGTGCCGAGATCAAGTCGATAAGGGCAGGACGCGCCGATCTTTCGGAATCGTTCGCCAGAGTTCGCGACGGCGAGGTTTTTTTGGTCAATGCCAATATTCGCCCCTGGATGGGTTCTCAAAAATACTCCGAAGCGACGCGCGAAAGAAAGCTGCTGCTTCATAAGAAACAGATTCTTGCTTGGCAGGGCAAAATCTCGGGAAGTAACTTAACGATAGTGCCGCTTTCAATTTATATCAGGCGGAATCTTGCCAAAGTTGAGTTAGGCCTTGCCAAATCAAAAGCAAAGTTTGACAAACGGGCGGCTCTTAAGAAAAAGGCCATCCAGCGTGATATCGAACGAGAACTTCGCGGTGACAAATCCGACAAGACTATTTGATTCTCAGGCTAATTCCTGCTAAAATTTACTCTTGCCTTCATCAAAATCCGCAGGATTTTGAAAAGGAGGAACATAAGTGCATTTGAAGTTTTGCCAAAGGCAAAACGATAAGTAGCACGCGTCGTTCCGACGCGGGGATGTATCGTTTCGACAGGATTGCACTTTAAAAACTGCAAGCCGAACACGATTCTAAAGTGCGTTAAACTTTGAATCAAAATTACGTGCAGACAGAGATGTTGCACCTGCTTACGCTTACGCCTAAAAACGATAAGCAGTAAGCTGTCTTTTTAGTCTTTTCTCGGTGAGGCTTTAGAGACACCAACTTAGCCGAGATTGGTTGGTGATTTTGATCAGATTATCAATCGAAATTTTGATCTTTGTTTGAATTTCGCCTGCTTGTTGGCTAAAGATTCAAACGAGATTTAAAAAACAAGCTAAGCTTGTAGAAGTTTTTAATTTGTAATTTTGGACCCGGGTTCACAGCCCGGCATCTCCAC
>CAZBJS010000044.1:2384-5063 GCA_964492295.1 uncultured Gammaproteobacteria bacterium | reverse complement strand
AACCAAAAGATATATGCTTCTTCAAGCGAACGATGGACATTAATTTTTTCAAATTGTACTTTGAGATTTTCTGACTCGATAACCGTTTCCCTGTAACCATATTGCCAAAAAGATGCTTTATCCGAGGCATAGTGTATCCAGTAGTTATGAAGGTAAACAGCAACAGAAAGAAAAATAAAGATGGATAAGCCTAAAATTGCATACTTTTTAAGCATAAACTTTCGGCTGATAATATCAAAAAGTGCGTAGGCACTAATAATCTGAAAAGGCACAACCATTGGCAATGACCTAATCGCATGAGGAGCAGGGTCACTTGCGACAGCAGCAAGAGGAGCAATCAGCAACCAAGTCATGAGAAAAAGGGAGATTTTCGAGCGATTCTTGACTAAAAGATAAATGCCATAAATCACCAACGGCAGCTGAAAGAGATAAAGCATCCCCATCCCCTCAATATGATGTCGATAATTACCGTCTCCTTTAGTGAAGAGAAAATTTAGATCAAAATGAGAAAGATAATTGGCAAAAAATGTCTGGCCGATGGTGACTCTGCGATTATGGACATATTTTGCCAGCAGCCATCCTTCATCCTGAGAAATAAAGCTTATCGATTTCTCGATATCCGTTAGCCTTTGCTCGCTTGAAGTTGTTTCCAGTCTCTGCAAGATAGCTTTTGATGGGGTCAAAATAACAAGCGGCACCAATAAAACAATAATCATCACAAAAAAGGCCAATAAATATCGTCTAGAAATCGCTAAAATTTGATTTCGCCAAATAACAAAAATTGCCACAAAAATTATGGGTATAAAAATTCTTTGAGCATGATAACTGTACAGGGCAAAACCTGCCAAAAGACTGCTGATAATAAGCCATGGTCTTTTTTCTAAACCATACAAAAAGCATGTGATAGCAGCTACTGCAAAAAAGAGGCCGACTGTTGCTTCGAATCCAACTCGAGAAAATTGGATGTGCCAGGAAGAAATGGTAAAGAGAAACATTGCAATAAGGGCAATTGTTTCTCTTTTAACATTTGACAATTGACCACTGACATTTGACTTCTCAAATAGTTTTTTGGCAAGAAAATAAACAATCGGAACTGTTAGAAAACCTAAAATGGCAGAAGGAAGCCTAGCAGCAAATGGCGTCAGGCCAAAAATTGCCACTGTGGGCACGTTAAGATACATATAAAGAGGGGGTTTATAATCATCGAACGATCGATTTACTAAAGGCAAGAAATTGCCATATTCGTCTCTACCAGTCTTAAGAATAGAATAGGCATTGTAGGCATTACTGTTCTCATCCCAATCCAATCCGGCAGGAACCTGTCCTAATTTGTAGAACCGTAGAATGAAAGCTAGGATTAGAATTAACCAGAATAATTTCTTATTCAATCTTTGTCTCCTTTAACTTTTCCTTGATCCCATCTCCATCATAGACTTCAAAAAGTCTATCTCCGTTTAAATCAACAACCGTAAAAATTGGGTCTATCTGAATACTTAGCTCCTTTTCACCAACAGCCAGTAGAGTTTTTTCGGGAAGCGCTCCCGGTTCTAGAATCTCGGGGTAAAATCTGAATTTGTCGATCTTCTCAACTCGCACCCATTTATCCTCTCCCCGATATTTAACAACCGTTTCTGATTCTTGATATCTGTGAGGATCATATTTTTCGTAGAAAAGATAGTGAATATACTGTTTGGCATCATCACTTTTTCTTGAAACCACAATTTGGTCATAAGACGATTGTTGCGACTGCAGGTAATCAAACAGTTGTTTATAACCGTATCTTTGATAACGTCCGTAAATTTTAGGATAGTAGTAGACAATATCAACAACAAACCTAACAAACGAAGCAATTACAATAATAAAAAGGGAGACTGTAAAGATTTTCTTTGCTAGGTTATTTTCTTTGAATAAGCTTAAAATTTTAACAAGGCCGAATGCGGCAATCATTTGTGGAGCGGGCATTAAAATATTAAGTCGACCGGGATTCCCAACACTGGTTAGAGAAGCACCAATGGGAACGATAAGAATCCAGGGGATCAATATTTTAAAAGCTGGGTGTTTCGTTCTTAATAAAAAGATTAAACCTGCCACCAAAAATGGCAATTCGAAGACATAGAAGAAGCCCCTTGCCGGAGCAGACTGGTACCCCGTTGGATTTCCTCTAACGTAAAAGGTTTCCAAAGATAAATTTGAGAAATAATTATTAAGATAAGTTGAAAGAAAGAAACTATACTTATTGTAGATGGCAGTACATATTGACACTGGCAAATTTTCTTGACAGTCCCCTCTTCTTTTGTTGACATCCGCTATGATCCCAACCCTCTGAATTCCTAAAATGAAACTTTCCTGAAAAAATCGAGATTGGCCCTTGAAGGTAAGAACCGCAGGCAAAAGCGGCAAAGTAAGAATTAAAAGTACAAGGAGAGATTTTACCAAGATTTGAGGATTTTTTGGGATTTTGAGTTCACGTCTTGTGAAATACAAAAGAGTGGCTAAAAATAGCGGTACAAATAGCCAAGCTGAACGATAGATGTATAAAGAAATCCCAAAACCAACAAAAGAAAGGGTTAAAAATCTTTTATCTTGGAGACCTTTTAGAAATAAGAGTGTCGAGAAGGAAAGGAAAAATATTAGAATGTCGGATTCAAAAGCGTTACGAGAAGCAATAATGTGCCATGG
>CAZBJS010000044.1:0-2284 GCA_964492295.1 uncultured Gammaproteobacteria bacterium | reverse complement strand
TTCTCGTTAAAAATAAAATAGGTTTTGTAATTTTTAGACGCATCAATTACTTGTGCTGGTAAATCTTCATGATTAACAGGCCAAAAACCAGAAATCTGGACATTTTTACTGTCAAAAAAGTAAATTTTGAGAGCATAAGGAAGCAAACCAAACGTACCCTCAGTACCAATATAAACGGATTTATCTTTTGATTCTCTTTTAATAATCTCGACAATCTCAGACACTCCATAGCCCGCGGGCCAATCATTTAAATATTGATTAGCATCGCTTTGGGGAATTTTCGCTTTGGTTGGATTTGTTAAAAGTCTAAGTGAGGTGATTGCTGGGAAAATTAATGCTAAGGTCACTAACAAAACAGCCAATTTTTTAAATTTCCGATACCCATCGATGAGAGTAACAATCGCAAAGGAAAGTAGAATAATGATGAACGGGAAGTAAAAAAGTATAAATCTCGGATAAAGAACTTTATTAAAGAGCACTTCGGCTGCAAAAGGGAAAAGTGCATAAATTGCCAGAAATATTACTGGTAATCGTCTCCTGACAACTCCGTAAATGATTGCCAAAACAAACAGTGAAAATATGGGCCAACTGATATAATCAACAAGCCAATTTGTAAGGGTGACGGCATTGGAGATTGCATGAGCAAACGGATCGGCCAATACCTCTTTTGGAGATCTTATAAATTCTAAATTTTTGCGGCCAATAATGTAAAAAAGAGGCGAAAGTCTAAGGGAATTGTAAATAATCTCCGTGATCGCGAAAGTGATTAATACATAACCCAGCCCCTTGAGGAATCTTAATCTGGCCTTGGCGGCTTTTGCGTCAAAGAATAAGAGCGAGAAAGGCAAAAGATAGAGGAAAAAGAAGCCTGACGATTTGGTAATTGTCGCCATACCAATAGCCACTCCCGGGAGGATTGAGTTTTCGAGCTTTGGGTCCCTGACTTGGCGAATCAAAAATAAGGTTGACCAGATCCCAAGCATTGTCAGGAGCGAATCAAAAAGAGCCATCCGATCGTAAAGAAGGGTGAAGGGGAGGACAAGATATAAAACAGTGGAGATGATAGCAATCCTCTCCCTGATAGATTCATCCAATTTTTCGAAGAGTTCTTTGGACAAAAGATAAATTCCCACCAAAGAGCCAAAACCGGCAAAAACTGAAACGAGTCTTCCGGCAATTAAGGGGTCGCTTATAAAATTCTGGAAGACTGCAGAAAGCCAAATAAATAAGGGTTGCTTGCCATCCTCAAGTGAAATAAACCGATTAGCTGGGTCGTGAAGAGCAACCTGAGCCCAATAAGTATAGATTGCCTCGTCCGTAAAGATTGGAATAATCTTTAAATTAACTAATCTAGTTATAAGAAAAAGGGGGATAATTACTATCCAGAAAATAATTTTTTGGGGAATTTTCATTGAGTGATTCCTAGATCAAAAACTGCTTTGTTGACAAGATCATAAACAGTCGTAATTTTTTGAGCGTTGGTCGGTAAGTGATCGGGGCTGACAACATGGAGGGTTTTTCCTGAGAGCTTAAGCTCGCCCGGCGCATCTGAAAAATAGAATTTGTCGAAGCCGGCAACATCAATGAAGAAAAAGCGATCCTTATTAATTCTTGCCGTTTGCCAATAATCTCTTGGATCATACTCTAAGTAAAGTAAGAAGTATATGTATGGCCTACCTAGAGATTTGGTTACTACCACATGATCCACTTGATCGTATCTAGATTTAACTACCTCAACTGCTTGCTTATAACCATATTGCCACTCCCCAGAATAATTCTTGGGCCAGTGCCCATAGTACATGTGCAGATAATAAAATAGGGACAAAAGAATTATTAATGATGAGGCTATAATGAAAGCTTTTTTTTGCTTGATCAGTTGATAAAGGCAGTAAAGACCATATGCGCCAATCAACTGAAACGTGGGCAATATTTGAACCATTCTGAGAGCATGGGGAGTCTCACGGGCAGTGGCCGGTCCTAAAGGTGAAACGAGAAGCCAGCCTAGAATCAAAAATCGGTATTTTTGCTTGGTAGCAAACAGGTAATAAATGCCGGCAATCAAAAGAGGTAAATCAAAATAGTAAAGCTCGCCAACCTCCTGAATGGAAAGCCGCGGGTTAACGTCTCCCTTACTAAACAAAAAAGAGGGGTTAAAAGCATCAAAATAATTGATCAGATACTCGTGAACATAAAAGGTGCGTCTGTTGTGGATAAGGTCAGCCCACCACGAGTAGCCATCTCTTTCTCGAAATCTTACCGATTGATTAATCGGTTCTAAGTCTTT
>CAZBJS010000043.1:0-5456 GCA_964492295.1 uncultured Gammaproteobacteria bacterium | reverse complement strand
GAATAAGTCCTGGCATCGCCCATCACCCCTACCGATTTGACCGGAAGAAGAGCCGCAAAAGCTTGATTTACTTCCTTATATATATTGTTTGATTTAAGCTCAGAAATGAAAATTTCGTCGACTTGTCTTAAAATCTCAAGGCGATCCTTTGTTACTTCTCCCAATATCCGAATCGCCAGACCCGGGCCGGGAAATGGATGGCGGCTTAAAAATTTTTCAGGAATTTTAAGAATCCTACCAAGTTTTCTAACCTCATCTTTGTATAAATCAGCCAGGGGCTCGATAATTTTAAGCTTAAGACCATGGGGCAGAGTGACGTTATGATGACTTTTTATCTTGTCGGCGTGTTTTGAGGTTTTGGCCGACTCAATTCGATCCGGATAAATTGTACCCTGGGCCAAAAAGACAACATCGCCAATTATTGCGGCTTCTTTCTCAAAAATCTCAAAATAGAGCTTGGCGATAATCTTTCGCTTTTCCTCGGGATCAACCACCCTCTTGAGAACTCTAAGAAAATCTGCCGAGGCGTCAACTCTTCTGAAGTTGCCAAACCCGACGGTTTTGACGATGTCTTCAACTTGCGCATTTTCATCTTTGCGAAGCAGTCCATGATCAATAAAGGTTAAATATAAATTGATGCCGGCTTCCTTAAGAAGTACGGCAGCAACCAACGAGTCGACGCCCCCTGAGATCGCCATAATCACTTTTTCGTTCTTAATCTTCTCTTTAATCTTTTTGACAATCTCTTTTTTAATCTTTCCTAAATCCCAGTCCCTTTTTGCTTTGGAAATTTTAAAAAGGAAATTTGAAATGATCTTGGCTCCATTTGGGGTGTGGGTGACCTCCGGATGAAACTGAATCCCAAAAAATCCCTTCTTTAAATTTTGCATGGCGGCAACTTTCGCATTTGGCGTTGAGCCAATCACCTCAAAATCGCCAGGCATCTTTTCGACCTGGTCACCGTGGGAAAACCAAACGATTTGTTGCTTGGCTAATCCGGCAAACAGAGGGCTTTTTCCAACTTCAACCGCCTCTTTTCCAAATTGCTTTTTGGTTTTTGGCGCGACCTTGCCACCTAACTGATGGGCCAACAGCTGATGGCCGTAACAAATTCCTAAAATTGGCAGATCCAATTTATATACCCTAGGATCCGCCTTCGGGGCATTTTTTTCATAAGCTGAGAATGGGCTGCCTGAAAAAATTAAGGCTTGAGGTTTCAGTCTGGCAAGATCGGCGGGTTTAATTTCTGGCGAGACTAACTCGCTTTTGACTCCAAGTTCCCTAACACGCCTTGCAATAAGGTGAGCATATTGTCCTCCAAAGTTAAAAACGGCAACCATGGTTAGGTCCTCAGGTCATTAGGTTGTTGGGCCGTTAGGTCCAAATTCAAATTAACTTAGATAAACTTTCCTGAATTCTCTGCTTGGGGGGAATTGATAAATCGACAGAGAGCTTCTCCCTTGTAATTTTTTCATAAACTTCAATATAGCGGTAGGCAATCTGGGCGATTAAATCCTGGGGCATTTGGGGTGCTTTCCCTCGACCAGTGTATCCATGCCCTCTAAACCACATTCGCATTATTTCCTTGTCATAATTTTCGACCTCCTGGCCCTTTTTAAATCTTTCTTTGTAAGTCTTTTTGAGCCAAAGTCGGCTGCTGTCTGGAGTGTGAATCTCATCAATTAAAATGAGCCTGCCGTTTCTGTCCAGCCCGAATTCATACTTGGTGTCCGCCAAAATAAAACCCGCTTTCTCACAAATTTTGGTGCCTCGCTCAAAAAGTTTTAAAGCAGTCTTTTCGATTTGACTCCAGATATCTGGAGGCACTAATTTTTGTTTGATAATTTCGGGAGGTGTGATCGGCTCGTCGTGGCCGCCGGGTCCAGTACCTCTGGTTGTCGGGGTAATTACCGGCTTTTTGAGCCTCTGGTTTTTGATTAACCCTTCCGGGAATTTAATTCCGTAGATAACCCGTTCACCCTCTGAATATTTTCTCCAAAGAGAAGTCTCGGTTACGCCTGTAATGTAACCGCGTACAACCACTTCAACCGCGAGAGCCTCACATTCGGTCACCAGCATGACGTTCGGGTCAATAATACCAATCATGTGATTGGGGACAATGTCGCGGGTCGCCTCAAACCAGAACTGCGAAAGTTTATTAAGAACCGCACCCCTGAAAGGAATAGCGCCCAGAACCCTGTCAAAAGCGGAGATTCTGTCTGTGGCAATCAATATCCTAAGATTACTTCTCACAAACCAGTCTCTGACTTTGCCGCTATGGCGCTTGCCGAGCTTGGAAAAACTAACTGATAAAATTACATTGGGAATATTTTTAATTATCGTTTTTTTACCAATCATGACTATTCTTTTTCTCCAAGATATTTTTCCCAACCGATTTTTTGAAGTCTGGAATTTTTTGCCAAAACTTCTTTTTTGAGCTTTTCTTTGTAGTCTTTAAGGTTGCGGGCAACTTTTTGATCGGAGGTGGCAATGATTTCGGAAGCTAAAATCCCGGCATTTTTGGCGCCGTTTATGCCGACTGTAGCAACCGGAACGCCGGGGGGCATTTGGGCAATTGAAAGAAGGGAATCAAGGCCCGCAAGCAACTTGGACTTCACGGGAACTCCAATGACAGGAAGAGTCGTCATTGAAGCAAGTGATCCCGGAAGAGCGGCTGCCCCACCGGCACCAGCAATTAGAACTTTAATTCCTTTTTCTTTGGCATTTTTGGCATAATTGGCAGTTTCTTCTGGGACGCGGTGGGTAGAAAGAACCGAAATCTCGTAAGCAACACCGAGCTCATCGAGGATTTTGGCAGTCTGGGACATCACGTCTAGATCAGAATCAGAACCCATAAGAATACCAACTTGCGGCTTAGTCATTTTTTTCTCCTTGACGATTTAATTTCCAATATAGCTTTTTCTGTCAACTCAATGGCATAGCCAATATAATTTTCGGGAACAAGACTTGCAAGATCCATCTTTACTTCCTCATCGAGAGGTAATTGGTCGACTAATGATGCCCACGCCTCCTGATCGAGAGTTTTACCCTGCGTATACTCTGCCATCAGAGAATAAGGGTCTTTAACACCATATCTGCGCATTATTGTCTGAGCCGCCTCAGAAAGGATAGACCAATCGCTATTGAGAGCTTCGGTGATTGTCACCTTGTTAGCCTTAATTCTGTTAATCTGCAACAGGGTATTTTGGTAAGACAGCAGTGAGTAACCAAGCGGTACTCCCATATCCCGGATAACCGTACTGTCCGAAAGATCTCGTTGAAGTCTGGAAATACCGAGTTTCCTTGAAAAATATTCAAAGAGCGCATTGGCTTTGCCTAGATTCCCCTCGCTATTTTCGAGACGGATTGGGTTTACTTTTTGAGGCATTGTAGAAGAACCGACTTCACCTTTGTGCAGGCCTTGCAGGAACCAACCGTCACTAATGTATCGCCACATATCTTGATCGAAATTTAAAATAATATTATTGATTCTTTGATAATTTTGAAAATAAGCAATTGTATCTTCGTATGGATTTATTTGAGAAGTTGTTAAATTTGGTTCAAATCCGAAAGATCTTACAAAATTTTCAGAAAAACTTATCCAGTTGATATTGGGATACGTCACTCGCAAGGCATTCAGATTACCCACGGCACCAGTCATTTTACCTTCAAGTTTCCTAAGTTCGAGTTCTCTCACCTGTTTGTTAACTCTAACTGCAAAATTGATGATTTCTTTCCCCAGTGTAGTCGGCACTGCCGCCTGACCGTGGGTACGGGCAAGCATGGGAATTTCTTTCCAATCATCTGCTCTTTTTGCTAACTCCTCTATTAAAGAATCAAGAAGTGGGATAAAAATGTTTTCAGTAGCTCTTTTTAATATCAAGCGGTAAGCAATATTGTTAACGTCCTCAGATGTAAGACCAAAATGAACCATCTCAATGACATCTTGAAGGCTAGTTCCCGAGAGCATTTGGCGAAATGACCTTTCCATAGCTTTGACGTCATGCCTCGTCCGATTTTCTATTTCCTTGACCTTACGAGCATCGTCAAGACTTAGGTCTTTACCAAAAGACTCGAGTTGCCTGCGTTCACTTGAAGAAAGTTTCCTAGTTATACCTTCCTGTGAAAGAGCAATTAAGTATGCTGACTCAACCTCAAATCTTGTCCTGATGAGATTATACTCAGAGACGTATTCGGCAAGTTGGGCCACTTGTTCCCGATTGCGCCCATCCAAAATGGAGATGGCCGTTAGTTCACTTAACGGCGAACTGCGATGTTCTGTCTCGGTCATTTTCTTCGGCATATTATAGGTTTTTTCAATCTCTGTCAAATTTCATGTAGTGATCTCCTCGATTTTGTCTTGAGTTAACGCCTGCTCAATTTCGTAAGCGATGCGCTCGCCTGTCGACATCGGTTTGCCCCAAAGGTATTTGGAGTACGGGGTCGCGGCAATCCCTGGAGAGCCGGGAATCCTGGGGGATACGTCAAAAACAACGATTTTAATTCGCGGTTTCCCTGGAATAATCATGGATTGCAGTGCAAATGGTCCGATAATTCCCTTTTTGTGAAATTTTTTGGAAGCTTTAACAAATTTTTCGCCGAGCTCAAAAGCCTGCTCCAAAAACGATTCCAAAACGGTAACCGCAACATGACCTGCTTCTTCAAACTGCAGGCCGGCGATCTTTATCACCTCCGGCTGAACCGCAGCCGGAAGCTTAACGATACCTTCAAGATTGGTCTGTCTTCTGGTATCGGTCCCTAAAAGCTCAAGCGTGCCGGTCAGCGGCGAGTAAAAGAAATTAAAGTTCACCTGAACTCCGGGCAAATACTCCTCAATTATGCTCTTTTCAAGATTTTCCCCGGTTAACATTTTGCGCTTCTTAAGTTCTTTTATCTTTTCATTAAAATCGCCTCGACCGCTTGCAAAAAAGAAAAGCCGCTCCAAGCCATGATCGGACTGATACATTGCTTTGACAAGAACTAATCTATCAATTTTGGCAGGATCTTTAAAAACTTTTGGCCTCTCAATCTGCGCTTCGTCCAAAAGATCATATTGATTTGGTTTATTGTCCCGCTCCTCAATCGAAAGAAGAAACCTATTGCCAAAGATAGGAACTTTAAATTTTTTCTCTATTGCCTGATAATCGTAGTTTAAATAAGTCTCAAAGGAGCGATTTGGCACAAAAATAGTAAACTTTTCGTTAAGTTTGGCAATGATCTCTAAATTGAGGACCTGGGAAAATTTTTCAACTTCAACAACCTCATCAACGCAGCCAAAGTACACTGATTGTCCGCTAGATTCTCGTTTCGATGCAAAATATTTTTTGTAGGTTTGAGCTCGATCTTTGGCAACTACGACCAAATTTTCAAAACCGTAATTTTTTGCCCCAAAACAAACTTCAAGTGCGCTGTGGCTTCCTAAAACGGCAATTCTCGGCTTGCCCTTCATAGCTTTA